>JAYRNY010000152.1:0-6821 GCA_041911975.1 bacterium
AGCAATTTCAATTCCAGTTCGAGAAAACGCTCGACACCTCGCTCTCCTGGCTCGCAATAATATGGCGCTCGCTTTGTCGGGGTAGCCATCATGCTGTTGCCTCGCCCGCCTCGGCCCCCTTCCGCCACCAGCGCCTTCTGACCGGCGGCAATCAGGTCGGCTATTACATGCCCGTCTCTCTGGTCCCGGACCAGGGTGCCGACGGGGACTCTAATGGTGAGATCCTTGCCCTGTTTGCCGTGCTGGTTTTTCGAGCGCCCTCTCTCACCGTTATCTGCCTCGAAAATCGACTTAAAACGGAATTCTACGAGCGTTGTCAGGTCGTTTGTCGCCTCAATATAGATATGACCGCCACGCCCGCCATTACCCCCGGCAGGACCCCCCAGAGGCTCATATTTCTCCCTGCGCCAGGCGATGACTCCGTTGCCACCGTCGCCCGAACGCACGCTTATTTGGACGTGATCAATAAATTGGCTCATTAGTTGTAAGTATCAGTGACAGATAACCTATCAGAGATCCGGTCTGAGATCATGATCCTTATGATTATCAGATCTAGATCTTTTAAAGTAATAGATATACTGAGATCAGTTAAAGATAGTCTTTCAAGTGGCAGATTGAAAAGGGACCTACAAAATAAACCTTCAAACATAGTTGAACAGGTTTAGATCTAAAAAAGTCTTGAGTCGCCGATAAATTCGGTAAAGAACAAAACTCTCAGACTTAGTGATGAGGAGGAACATCCATTGGAAGAGCGTATTACAGTTCATGAAAAGGCTCGAGGCGAGACGATTAACGTCTACATCGGCGAGTATCGCGGCACCAGATATCTGCATATCCGCGAATGGTATCTCGACAAAGACCAAGAAGAGAAGCCGACCAAAAAAGGTGTGGCACTGCCCGTAGAGAAATGCGAAGCATTGAAAGATGCGATTGCGCAAATAGGTCCGTCGGATGGATCGCTCGATGAAAGAGTGACCGTGCACGAAAAGGCTCGCGGCGAGTCGATCAACGTATATGTTGGCGAATATCGCGGCACGAGATATCTGCACATTCGCGAGTGGTATTTGGACAAGGATCAAGAAGAGAAGCCGACCAAGAAGGGCGTCGCCATTCCAATGGAAAAGGTTGAAGCTCTCACCGATGCCATCGATCAGCTGGTGCCGTCTGAAAAGGCTGAGAAATCAGAGAAGAAAAAGAAATAGTTCTGACTCTGCTCTTCTGGGAATCCCCTCAATTTGAAAAGACCGCAAAGACCTAAATCAGTCTTGCTCGTATTGCACAGGATTAGTCTAGTCAGTCTTTCCCTGGCTTTTTCTTTGTCGTCCATATATAGCTCCGCCTGGTGTTCCGAGCTTTCGCTCCCCTCCTCCGCAAAGCAAGGGCAACCGGTAGAAGTCACATATACGACGGAAACAGAGGAAGCTTCTCCTACTTTCACGTTCGCGCATGAGACCTATAAATTATTTCCGGCTGCCGGCGAGCAATCCCAGTCAGCCGGCAAGTATATATACAAAGCCATCCTATCCCCTTCCCTGGAACTCGATCCGGGTATCTATACACTGAAAAACGACAGCGCCTCGGCGACACTGAAGGTCCTGGACGGCAAATTTCAGATGCGATATCTGACTCTTCCCAAGTCAAAGGATAACTTCAACACCTCCCCAGGCGAAGAGGAAGCGGTCAATGCCGCCAAGGCGACTTTGTCTCCTTCGCGCCAATGGACCAGTGACTTCACTAGACCATCGAGGGCGAGAATGTCGACTCCCTTCGGGGTTCGGCGGACAGTTAACGGCAAATTTCTAAAGGACTATTTGCACTCTGGTCTCGACTGCGCCGGCGGACTGGGATCACCAGTAGTGGCATGTGCTCCGGGCACCGTCGTAATGGCAAGAACCGGTTTCAAACTGCACGGCAATTGCATCGCTATCGATCACGGGCAGGGGATTGTTTCGTTCTATATTCATTTGTCGAAACTAAATGTGGTGCAAGGACAGCAAGTAAAGGCCGGCCAGCTGATTGGAAAGATCGGCCAAACCGGTCGGGCCAACGGACCTCACCTGCACTTCAGCATCTATTGCAACAAGGCGGCCAGCAATCCGAATTTCTGGTTTGCAAACGCTATTAAATAGGTTGGGAAACGATTCGGTGAAATATTGTCGGGGCGCATTGCCTGCTCCCTTGATTTCATCGGCTTCAATGAAACATAACGTGGCATCAATAAAAGAGCCGCCTAAAAGGCGGCTCTTTACTGATTCCGAAGGATGTCCGTTGTCTTTGGAATGGGCGCATGCAATGCGCCTTTACACTAGATTGTCGCTGCTTTGTTCCAGAATGCATCCTTGATAGCCTTGGAGGATGTCGACTCCGAATTGATTACCACCGAGGATGGTGCAAACAGGAACACACCTTCACCGATGCGTTGCTGATGCCCGTCGATGGCGTGGCAGGCGCCGGAGAGGAAATCGACCACGCGCTGGGAGTTTTCGTTGTCCAGCATGTGGAGGTTGAGCAACACGGATTTGCGCCCGCGCAGGTGCTCGACGATGTCGATCGACTCTTCAAATTGACGCGGCTCGATAACCAGCACTTCACTTGCTGCTTGAGCGCTTGGGTGCGTCACTACCTGGCTGCCGTAATTGTTGGAAGGCTGTCTGACGGGCGGTTTTACCGCGTCCATCGGTGCCTTGTCCAATGCCAATTGCCCGTTGGTTGCGTAGACTTCGTCAGTAGTGTCGAAGAGATCTTCGAAATCTTCTCTGTCGTAGTTGTCCGCTGGGCCGAACCAGAAACTTTTTAGCTTTGTAACTATGCTCACTGCGTCCCTCCTTACCCTCTCGCCGAAATAACTTTGCTTACCTTCCCTTTTCCATCCAAAATCCGCTTGTAGCGGGGTTCAAACTTGAAATATCGCTCTGCCGAGTCGGACCATTGTCGATCCTGCTTCCACTGCTTCCAGCCAGTCAGCGGACATACCCATCGAAAGTTCTTTCAGCTCGATGGAGTAGTTTTGGGCCAACTCATCACGCAGATTTCTCAAACCGTTGAAGCAGCGGAACCATGTGTCACGGTCCTCGATCAGTGGCGAGATGGTCATCAAACCTTCGATTTTGATGTTGCTCAGCTTAAGCAAATCAGGCATCTCTTTCTTCAACGTCTCTGGGTTGTAACCAGATTTGGTATCATCAGCTAATATCTTAACTTGTATTAGTACAGATTGCACCATATTTTTTTTGCTTGCTTCCAAAGAAATTTCGGAAGCGAGTCGAAGCGAATCGACCGAGTGGATAAGCTGGAAATATCCAACGGCCTTCTTCACCTTGTTGGTCTGCAGATGACCGATAAAATGCCAATTGCAGTTGGTGGCAATTCGCTCCGGCAACTTGCTGCGCCGGTCGATAGCATCCTGGATCCTGTTTTCACCAAATTCGGTGACACCATTCTCGAATGCTTCTTCGATTTGTGTAAGCGAAGCGCTTTTCGCTACTGCGATCAGGGTGACTTTATTGCCGCCCATTGCGCCTCGAATACGAGCTAGGTTGCTAGCCACACTCATGCCTTCCTGGAGAAGCAAGCGAATTATTTGAACTCGCTGAGCCCATCGATTTGCCTTTTACCGCTATTCTAAAACGCCTACTATTAAGCCTCGCAACGACCCGCTTTGTCAAGTCAAACAGCGAATTTTTCTGGAAATTCTCTTCATCGTAAACGAGTGTTTTGATACCAAATGCGCACCATTTTCAAGACCAGGAGCGAGACTGAAAACGCTCTATTGGCAATGGTTTTCGGATGTTGATATAGTGAAGGTATTTCTAGTATATATGCGTTCGGTGGTAGTATCTTCAGTGGTGCGCATTGTGGGTGGTATCACTAGCTGATTTATTGCTGTTCGATTACTAGAGTATTTCTATTGGACGGCTTATAGATCTCGCATTGAGCTAGCAATGGCAGCCGCCGCCACAGCCGCCGTTTCCGACCTCAAAATCAATTTTCCCAGCGACGCAAAGGTTAGACCTACTTCAGCTGCCTGCAAAAGTTCAGCCTCGGTGAAGCCACCTTCAGGGCCAATGCACAACGTTATGTTTCGTGCTGTTTTTTTCGCGCCACCATTATCACTTTGCATGGAGAGAAGCATGGACAAAGGTCGGCATTCTTTGCGTTCTGCCAATATATAAAACTGCGCACCAGGATCTGAGTCGCGCATACGAGAGATGTCGTTCAAGTAGTCGGAGAAATTCACGGGTGCAACCACCTTTGGTATCGCAAATCTTTCCGACTGCTCGGCGGCTTCTTTGACTATTGCTTGCCAACGCTCTTTCTTGACATTGTGTCTGTGTGACTTTCCGTCTTTCTTCTTGCCATCCTCTGCGTCGGTAGGTTTTTGAACGGTTCTCTGCGTGACGAGCGGAACTATTGTGGTGGCGCCCAATTCAGTCAGTTTTTCCAATGCCCATTCGAAGCGGCTCGGCTTGATAAGCGGCATCGCCACTATCAAATGTCCCGCTCCATCGCTTGTCTGCGTTTCCTTCTTTTCAATTGCAAGCTCGATAGCGCCCTTTTCTTGCTTTTCAAGGCGGCAGTGATACAGCCCGCCTTCGCCGTTAAGCAAAATTACGCGCGCGCCCACACCCAGCCTGAGAACCCGCGCTATCTGATGAACCTGGTCCGGATTATCGATACGGGCGTGGGAGAGTGCTTCGTCTATTTGCTCTGGCTGTATGAAAAATCTTGGTATATGCATCTATTTGATATAATCTCAGCTTGCTTGCATAGCATAAGCCCTTGAGCCACCATCTGGGTAGTTTTCAGGGGATCTGGCGAAACGGAGCCGGCTATATGGACTTGAAAGAATGGTTTGCGTCGCGAAAGAAGCAACGCGAAGCTCAAGAAATCAAATTACCGCTTGCCACCGATGAGTATTGCGCCCTCTGGACGCAGTGCTCGTATTGCAGAGAGCTGCTTTACACCAGCCAGTTGCGCCAGAATTTGCACGTCTGTCCGAAGTGCCGCTATCACATGCGCATCGGAGCAATGCAGCGCATCGAGCAACTCATAGACCACGACACCTTCCACGAACTGGATGCGGATCTGGAGTCTGCCGATCCGCTCAAGTTTGTCGACACTGATTCATATGTAATACGTCAGGCTGAAGCCTCGCGCAAATCGGGTTTGAGAGAAGCCGTCGTCACCGGTGAAGGTGAAATTGAAGGCGTAAAGGCTTGTTTGGGCGTCATGGACTTTGGCCATTTCGGTGGCTCCATGGGCTCTGTAGTGGGCGAAAAGGTGGCTCGCATCACCGAATACGCAACGGAAAAGCAGTTGCCGCTTGTCCTGGTTTCCTCGTCGGGCGGCGCGCGCATGCAGGAAGGCATCTTCTCTCTTATGCAACTGGCAAAAACAAGCTCCGCATTAAAGAGTTTTTCCGATGCAGGCCTGCTCTACATCTCCGTGTTGTCCGAGCCGACTTACGGTGGTGTCACAGCCAGCTTCGCCATGCTCGGAGACATTCAAATAGCTGAGCCCGGCGCGCGTATCGGCTTTGCCGGCAGAAGAGTAATCGAGCAAACCATCAGGCAGAAACTGCCTGCCGACTTCCAGACCGCTGAGTACCTGCTCAAGCACGGTCAAGTCGACATGGTGGTCGATAGAGCGGAATTGAAACAGAAGCTCGCCTACCTGATAAGGTTTCACTCCGGAGCCAAGACAAAGTCGCCGGCCGCTCCTCCCAAAGCAAAAGCAGCCACGAGATAGAGGTGCACGTTGACGGAAAAGAAGACGATTCCCCTAGAATTTGAAAAGCCCCTGGAATTGTTGGCTCAGCAGATCGAGACGCTGCAAAAACAGGTCCTCGACCATCCGGAGCTGGAGAAAGACATCGAGCACCTGAAAAAGCAGTATCAGCAATTGCGCCGCTCTCTCTACTCGAATTTAAGCGCCAGCGATCACCTGGCTATCGCCAGGCACCCTCAAAGACCTTATACAAGGGATTACCTAGACCGCTGGGACCCTAATTGGATGGAACTGCACGGCGACCGCAAGGGTATGGACGACCCGGCAATGGTGACCGGGCTGGTCGACCTGGGAGAATTCAAAGTAATCGCTGTGGGCACACAGAAGGGGCGTTCGCTGCGCGACAAGCAGCAGTGTAATTTCGGCATGCCGCAGCCGGAAGGCTACAGAAAGGCTCTGCGCTTGTTTAAACACGCCGAAAAATTCGGTCTGCCTGTCGTCACCCTCATCGACACTCCCGGCGCTTATCCGGGCATGGAAGCCGAGGAGCACAATCAGGCAGAAGCAATTGCCGTCAATCTGTTCGAGCTTGCCGGACTGAAAGTTCCTGTTATCGCTATCGTCACCGGCGAGGGTGGCTCAGGTGGCGCGCTGGCGGTCGGTGTGGCCAATCGCATTTTGATGTTGGAGCACTCGGTATATTCCGTTATCTCGCCGGAAGGATGCGCTTCTATTCTATGGCGATCGGCAGACAGAATGGACGACGCAGCCAGGGCGATGAAAATCACAGCTCGCGAGATTCTCGATCTCGGCGTAATCGATGAAGTCGTTTCTGAGCCGCTCGGCGGCGCGCATCACGACTACGAGGTAGCCGCTCAAAACGTCAAGAAAGCTGTGATCAAGCAGTTGGAGAAGCTGATGGCCATGTCCGGTGACGCAGTGCGCGCAGACCGCCAGAAGAAATTCCGCGAGATGGGTCAATTCCACGAAGCAGTTCATGCCTAAGCGCTCCGGATCCAGCACGCTGATCCGTTTGACAGCACTGCAGGCTGGCAGGGTGCGCCCGTCGTTATCTTGCCCGCGCCGGACGAGCG
>JAYRNY010000153.1:0-10366 GCA_041911975.1 bacterium
CGTCCGAAACGCCCTCCACGCCGACACCGCCATGACACCCGAGCCGACATCCACCCAAAGCACCGTGCTGGTGGTCGAAGACGACCCGGTGCTCAACCGCCTGCTGACCCGCCAGCTCGCCACGGCCGGGCACGCCGTGGGCAGCGCCGACACCTGGGCGGGCGCGCGCCAGCGCCTGCCCGCCTTGCAGCCCGACCTGGTGCTGCTCGACCTGAAACTGCCGGATTCGGCCGATTTCGTGCCCCTGCGCGAACTCGCCGCCCGTCTGCCGGTGGTGATGCTCACGGCCTATGGCAACGTCACGCAGGCGGTGGAGGCGATGCGCCTGGGCGCGGCGGATTACCTGGTCAAGCCGGTGGATCTGGAGGAGCTGGAACGCGTGGTGCAGCGCGCGCTCGACCACCGCCGCGATCACGGCCCCGACCCCAGCCCGGTGGCACCACCCGACAGCCTGGTGCTCACCGGCGAACCCACGCTGGAAGCCATCGAGCGCGAATACCTCGGTCGCCTGCTGGCCAAATACGGTGGCAACCGCCGCCAGGTGGCCGAAGCCCTGGGCGTGTCCGAGCGCACCGCCTACCGCATGCTCGAACGCCACGGCTACCGCAATCCCGGCGAACGCTGACCGCCCGGAGCGGGTGTCCTGGCGGGCAAGGGCGCGTCATGCGACAAACGCATAACCCCCCAAGCATCCAGCCTTGGACAAGGCTTGGACGCCGGTCTAAGCTAACGGCTCATTCCAAACAACCAAGGAGACCCGCCATGGCCCAGGCCAACCCCCACGCCAGCCCCGCCGTCCACCCGCTGCCCTCCTACCTGCAGGCCGACCAGCTCGGCCCGTGGGGCAACTACCTGAAACAGGTGGACCGCGTCACGCCCTACCTCGGCCATCTGGCGCGCTGGGTGGAGACGCTCAAGCGCCCCAAGCGCATCCTGATCGTGGACGTACCGATCCACATGGACGATGGCAGCGTGGCCCATTTCGAGGGCTACCGCGTGCAGCACAACACCTCGCGCGGGCCCGGCAAGGGTGGGGTGCGCTTCCACCAGGACGTCACGCTGTCGGAGGTGATGGCGCTGTCGGCCTGGATGTCCGTCAAGAACGCGGCCGTCAACGTGCCTTACGGCGGCGCCAAGGGCGGCATCCGCGTCGAGCCCTGGAAGCTCTCGGCCGGCGAGACCGAAAGACTGACCCGCCGCTACACCTCCGAAATCATCAACTTGATTGGTCCTGACAAGGACATTCCGGCGCCCGACATGTACACAAACGAACAGACCATGGCCTGGATCATGGACACCTACTCAATCAACGTCGGTCACACCGTCCCCTCCGTCGTCACCGGCAAGCCGGTCTCCATCGGCGGATCGCTCGGTCGCAATGAAGCCACCGGTCGCGGTGTCGCCTACTGCGTCCGCCGCGCCGTCGAGCACTACGAAGTGAAGGCGAAGTCTCCGACAGTCGTCGTGCAAGGGTTCGGCAATGTCGGCTCGGTGACTGCAAAATTGCTGCATGAGTCGGGATACAAAATCATCGCTGTTTCGGATGTTTATGGCGGCATCTACAATCCCGACGGACTGGACATCCCGCGCCTTCTGGCCTACATCTCCGAGATGGGCAGAGTGGAAGGATTTGCTGGCTCGAAAACCGTCAGCAATCAGGAACTGCTCGAACTGGAATGCGATGTGCTCGTGCCTGCCGCGCTTGGCGACCAGATCAACATCAAAAACATGCGCAACATCAACACGCGAATCATCGTTGAAGGCGCCAACGGACCGACTAGCACCGAAGCCGACCAGTACCTGCATGAAAAGGGCGTCAAAATCGTTCCCGACATTCTCGCCAATGCCGGCGGCGTCACCGTCAGCTACTTCGAGTGGGTGCAGGGCATGATGCATCTTTTCTGGACGGAAACAGAAGTGAACAACCGCCTGGAAGAGATCATGGGCCGCGCTTGCGATCAGGTGTTCGAAATGAGCACTCGCAGCGGATTGAGACCGAGAATGGCCGCTCTGCGCATCGGCGTTAGCCGCATCGCTGAAGCAAAACGCTTGAGAGGGCTCTATCCGTAAACACAATTCGCTTCAGGGGAGATGCAGTGCATCGCCCGAAGGCAGGCGAATCGAGTGAGCACATATTTTGAGGGGCGGTACGATGCAAATCGACCGCCTCTTGTTTTCAGACGCACAATTAGGTCTGCGCTCACCGCCTGAGACCTTCAGGCTGATAATCTCCCAGAGGGGACCGCTGATCCCTATAAACACCGGGATTATCGAAGAAATACGGTAGATTCTTTGCTGGACGTGGAACAGTATTAGCGCGCCCAGTTATAACCAGATATTAGTTACACGGTAACGATAGAAACCAATGTTCGGATCAGGAAAAGCAGCAGGACCTCGCAACGTACGACTTCCGAAGCAATCGGCGATGCCGAGCTATGGGGACATCGAGTTCCTTTCGCAGGAAGCGAAGAAAATCATCGGGCGCTGCGTTGAGCTACCCTGGACAGGCGCCGACCGAAAACACGACTTTATTCTTGCAGTCCGCTATGAGCACGAACAGGGCGATCCCAACTGGTCGATGTTCGAGACCGGACTCTCCGGCAATGTCGAAGTATGGAACTACGCCACCCGCGACATCACCCTGATTTGCAACCTTCTGGCGACCGCTTCCGGCTCCAATTCCGTGGAAGATTTCGTGCCGTCGCAAGCACTGCTCGGCAAAGCCTCTGATGTGGGAACCGCGACCGTCACTGCCACCGTCACCAACCCGACCATAGGCGGCGGTATGCCCGTTACTTTCGAGCCGCCGCGCCCGGGCGCCAAGGCCACTCTGGAAGGCGACTTGAAAAACTTGCAAGTGCCCAACTTGCTGCAATCCATCAACCTGGCGAAGATGGTCGGCAAGCTGGACATTCGCACGCGCGCTGAAAAGGCGGAAGTCTTTTTCACCGACGGCAATCCCGTGCATGCGACCATCAAAGAAGTCAAAGGCGACCAGGCGCTAATCGAGTTGATTACCTGGCAGGTGGGTGAATTCCGCTTCTGGCCTGACGAACAGACAACTGAAAAGACGGTCACCAGGCGGCTTGACGCTATGCTCATGGAAGGCGTCACCTTGCTCGACCAATCGAAATACCTTGATTCCGCAGGGCTGAAGATGGAGTCAGTGCTGGTCAAGAAAAACGCCATGATCTCGGAAGAAGAGTTTCAAGCGCGTTTGTCCAAAGGCGCCCCACTTGATCTGACACAGCAGCTCGACTTCTACGAGCTCATCGACAATAAGAATTCGCTCTTCGATCTGCTCAGAAAACGGCCGATGAATAAAGTGGGCTGGGTGCCGATCTTGTTCAACCTGGTCAGTTGCGGCCTCGTGCAAGTCACAGACCAAGCGCCGCAGCAGAGCCGCCTGGCCAACCTGAAGGCGCTCGGCATCGACGAAACCGCCATTCAGCAAGTGACAAAGAACCTGCTCAGACCTGAGACAGGCATCCTTACCTATCATGCATTTATCTACTACCTCGACCAAGAATACCTGCGCTATGAGTACTTCAACCTGCCCTTCTCGCTGCTTATTTTCTCTATGGGTCTGCGCAAGCAAAATGCCGCCGGCGGCACCTCTGTAGAAGCTCTGCAGATGCTGGGCGTGCGCCGCGCCATGCAGCGTATCGGGCTGGTAAAACGCCAGGTCGACCAGGTCGGTCACTACGAAACCTTCGATTACGCCATCTTGCTGCCCAACACCAACTCCATGGCAGCGGGAGCACTGGCAAATCGCATCGTCAGCGTGCTCCTGGAAGCTCCTCTTTCGTCGGATATGGACTCTCGCAGTCTGGCTCTGGCTTTCGGTGTGGCAACCGTGCCGGAAGATTGCCAGGAATTGGACAAGCTAATCATGTTGGCCAAGCGCGCCCGCGACAGAGCCAAGCAAGGGCAGAACCGCGTCGTCCTGGCCAGAGACGTGCAGCCCCAGCAGGGTCAGCCCGCTCCCCCGCAACCGCCTCCCTCGTCATATTAACTGCGCCTCAAATTACAGATTTGAAAGTTTCGACCGGCTCTCGCCTGCATGCAGGGGCCGGTCTTGTTTTGAGGGCAAGAAGGCAATCTTTATACGATCTTGACAAGACTTCCATGCGAGCGCAATATATAGGGTTGCGCTGCAACTTCCAAAACGGCGTATTAGTAAGAAAGCTAGTTCCGCGTTCACGACTAATAAATTAGTAAGTTGAGGGTGAGACAAGGATGTCCCAATCGTTTGGGAAATCAATGTCGACGTCCGGATCGAATTTCTTGCAGCAGAAAAACCCCGCTCAGTCAGTACTGGGCAATAATCCGCCCGTACTGCCCCTGCAAGAAAGTCTAGATTCCCGCCGTCTTTTCCAGCACATCGGTTTGCCGCCGATGGCAAAAACTGCGCTGCCAGAAAGCACGGAAGACATATTCACGCCGCCAGACGACGGGAAATTGAGCGACGTCAGCACAGCACCTGCGACAATTTCCTCCAGCCCCTTCAAGCAGCCCGACTCAGAAACCAACCCGGCTGCCCCGGCAAAAGAAAAGCGATACGACGTTCCTTTCCACCAGCACGAAATAGAAATTCTTGCCCATCTGAGCGATTTTACTAAGTCACCTGAGTTCAAACCCTTCCAGAACCCAAGATCCAGACGCTCGCTCACCAATAACGACGGGGCGACGGTGGTCGAGGAGCTGGCTCAAGATTTCTCCACTCGGACACTGACGACCCGCAGCGACGGATCTGCATCCTCGGAGCAAGTGCGCGACCGCCTGGGACGCCTCGTCTACGAAAAATTCCAGGAAGGCGAAAAGTGGACGGCTCGTTTTCTTTACTACCATGACCAGGCTGGCAAAAAGAGCCCCTTCGTGCAAGCCTTGAAATCGCTTTCCGCCGACGGCCGATTTAGAGAAGTACAATATTCCAAACTCGGTCAGATCGAGAGCGAAAAAGAAACGCTCTATGATCTGAAGCTGGCTATTGTCTAGACCATAACCGACTCAGTTCGATCTGGTTTTGCAGAGCAGGACAGTAGGACTTGCGGGCGGACGACAACCGCCTCAAAACGAGTTTTACAGCTACTCTACTTGCCCCTGGTGAGGATTTTATGGCGGAAACATCCGAAACTTCAGGCGTCTCGAAAACGATCGCAGGAAAGGCAATTCGACTGATCAGAGGCGATATTACTCGCGAGGACGTCGATGCCGTGGTCAACGCAGCCAACTCCAGCCTGATGGGCGGAGGCGGCGTGGACGGTGCCATTCATCGCGCCGGTGGACCGCAGATTCTGGAAGAGTGCAGAGAGATTCGCGCCCTGCAGGGGCAACTGCCCGCCGGTCAGGCTGTCATCACCAGTGGTGGCAATATGAAGGCGCG
Organism: bacterium; assembly: GCA_041911975.1. Taxonomy (GTDB): domain Bacteria; phylum Cyanobacteriota; class Vampirovibrionia; order Obscuribacterales; family Obscuribacteraceae; genus QKMZ01. Next base: position 5,387 of record JAYRNY010000153.1, read on the forward strand.
GCACGTCATTCATACAGTCGGTCCTGTCTGGCGAGACGGCACTGCCAATGAGGAAGAAACATTGGCCAGCGCGTACAGGGAAAGTCTCAATCTGGCAGCACAATATGATTTGAAAAGCGTGGCATTCCCTTCCATATCGACCGGCGCCTATGGCTTTCCACTTGAGAAAGCCGCTTCCATAGCCATTTCCACGGCAGCTGGGTTCTTACGGCAGGAATCATCTGTGACCGAAATTCGCTTTGTTCTATTTGATGCCTTCGCCTTCAACGAATTTCAAAAGGCGCTGAATGCTTCATTGTAAGCGCTCCGGTTTCGGCTGCGCCTCGCCCTCCGCGCGCATCCGACACTCGCTCCGGTTTCGGCTGCGCCTCGCCCTCCGCGCGCATCCGACACTCGCTCCGGTTTCGGCCGCGCCTCACCATCCGCGCGCATCCGACACTCGCTCCGGACGCCTCCTCGGCGCCCTTCGCTCATTCGTCGAAGTAAGACCTAGGTGTGTCGGCGGCTCGCCGACGCCGGCCACCACGATTGCCGCCTCTTTCTTGATTACTTGCGTGGCGGTCTGGGCTTGAACGGCGTCTGATCTCTTTCACCCTTGCCGTAAGCAAGATTGTGAATCAGTTCCATCAGCCTGCTCGGATTGGATGGCTGAGATTGCAAAGCCTGGTCCTGCGCCTGCGCAACAATTGCTTCTTTCTCGGCAAGCATTTGTTGGTTTTGCTCAGCCGTCAGCTCGACGCGAGGCGGACGCGGCTCACCCGGTCGAGGTTTCGGGGCTCTCGGCAAATACTTTTGCTGCACATCTTGAATCGCCTTGAATGCATCCAGAACAGCCTTGATATGCCCTGCGTTGCCTGGATTTTCGAGCATCAAACTGAGCAATTCTTTGTACTGAGTTCTGAAAGGAGATTCGTCATTGATCTTGAACAGAACATCAGTGAGCAGTGGTCGATTATCTGCAAACGCCGCCGCCAGTTTGATACCGAGTGCAGTGGCAGCCTCAGTCTTTTCCGCCATGCCTGGCTGGTCTGCCTTGGTCGGATCCTTCATATCGGCTGTTTTGAAGGCGTCTATGGCTTTGTTGAGATCGGCAACGCGGGCCATAAACACGTCATCATTGGATGACCATCCGCCTTTGCGGAATTGAACCTGAGCCTGGTTGGTAGACAGGAATTCCATCAAGACATCATCCGGAATGGCTGCCACTTCAGGGCGTTTGAAAAGATCACTAATAGCTTTAACCCTGGGCGGCAACTCATCTGCATAAGCAGTGACGATCTGCCGCCAACGCGAGAATTGTTCAACGCCTCTGGCTCTCGGATTCGTCAAGTATTGGGATTCAACCGCGCCGGCGATTTGCAGTGCCTTTTCGCCTGAATTCATATTCTGGACAGCCTGCTCGACTGTCGGATTGAACTGTACTTCTGGTTGCGCTGTCGCTGTTTCATCCGGGTTGGTGGTGACTTCTTCGGGTGTCGGCTCCGGACGTGGGACCTTCGGATCGAACAGTGGGCGATTGTAAGACGGGAAGTCGGACAGATAGCGGCTTTCCATATGCGGATACGAATCGATCATGGCGGCAATCGGGCTGAACTCAGTGTTTGCAGCATAGGCTCTGGCATATTCCCAGAGGTCTCTGTTGTTGTTCATCCAATCAAAGAGATCGCGGCGAACATTCATCTGATGTTCGAACCACTGGTTGAAACGCTCCAGAGGTGTGCCCTGGAATTCGGCATCCTGCGGCAATCTCGAGTTTTGAACAATTTGACGGAAATCGCCGATGCGCTGCATGACGTCAACTTGATTTTCCGGTGAGACATTTACTTCCAGGTTAGCAGTGCCAGGGCGTGCACCCGATTCATGGCCGAAGGTGCCAACTTCAGCCAGGAAAGGCAGCAGATCGTTGGCATCTTTTTGACCTTTGAGGGCGGCTTGCACTTCCATGCGCGCTCTTACACGCTCAATCAATGGCTGAAACTGCTTACCGGCGGAAGCATAACTCATCATCTCGGCCCAGAGCGCCCGAATGAATTGCTCGCCATCCGGCAGTGCGCTTCTCTCGCTACCGGCTTCTTTCAGCTTGGCATCAGCAATTTGCATATCCAGAATGTCGACGCCCAACCTGGAAATCTTGTCTTCGGCGTCGGAGAGCGATGGCACTGCGGCCTCGGCAATGTGATCGTTCAGGTAGTCGGCATTTTCCAAACCCTTGGATTGAGCCAAACGGTCGAGATTTGCCTTCACGGCGGCCGCGGCTTCGTCTACACGCATGCCTTGATTGACACGCAGCTGCATGGCCGCATTGATCTCACGAATAAACTGCAGCGGATTGGCTGGTTCAGGCTTTTCAATACCGGTCCTGGCTGCCTCGCGAGTAGCAACTTCTGTGTCGAAAAGCTTGTTCGCTTCTTCGAGTGTTGCCAAATCCGTAGGCCAGGGAGCCTGCTCGACTGCTTGCTTGATGAAGGATGTGTCTTCAATGCCCTTCATGCGCGCCAGAAGATCGAGATTTCTAATTATGTCTGCCTGGGCTTCTGCGTAAGGCTGACCGCTCCAGGTTCTTGCCGCCAGAGCATTGGTTAACTCATTCATGAATGCCAGGTTGGAAGTGGACTCGGCCTCCTCGCCCAGCAAGACTTTCATGCGCGCATCGATGAGCTTGCCGGCTTCCGTGATCATATTCAGATCGGAAGGCGGCGCCTCCAGCTGGCCGAATCCTTTGGCGAAGACATCTTTGTATTGCGGATTCAGATCTGTGAACCAGCGCAGTCCGTTCAGTACTTCCGGCTCCGGATTATCACGGGCGAATTGAATGAGCCTGTCCATCTCCGGCTGCCCGCCGTTCATGGCGTCAGTCATATACTTGCTGCCGAAGAAGAATTTGTCCTCGATCGAAAGCGCATCTTTGTAGCGATCGTAGACAACATCAGAGATCTCGAAGTTTGTTCTGGCAGCATCGAGCATGCCGCGTTTTACTTCTTCGTGATTGTGCATGGTGGCCAACTCATTAAGAAGCCTGGCGGCATCGGCATCTCCCCTGGCTGCCTCACGCGCGAAACGGACACCGAATTCAACCAGCTGGCGATTCGACAGAGTGTCCTGATAGGCTTCATAGATAGAGCGGCCCAGCTCAGGATGAGCTTTGGCGACTTTCATCATGCCGTCTTGAATATCAAATACAGGGTTGGCCGGATCACTGCCATCCGTACTGCGCAGGGCGAACTCATTCAATTTGTCCTGCGCTCCCGCTTCACCTTTTGCGGCGCGGGCCGCCAGATCTATTCCTTGTTGCACCAGACCGGCCAATTCGTCCGGTCGCTTGGTGACTATGTCCTTGAGTGTTATTTGCTCGGGCTGCGGCTCCGGTGCCACCACGCCATCAAGCGCTTGCTTGACGATCGGATCGATCTCGGGATGGTTGGCAGCAATGGCTTCCAGAGCAGGTTTTAACTCCGGATGGTCGACAGCGGTCTTTCTCAAATTGGCGACAGCTTGCGCCTGCACTTCGCCTTCGCCCATCAGTGCAAGATAAGCGTCATTGACAGCTCTTCTTGTGAGGCGATTGCCTTGCGTGTAGGAAGTGCCGAACATGCCGCCGGTTTCTCTGACCACGTCGATGTCCGGCATGCTGATGACTTTTGCGTCATTAGTCAAGCCGGCGGTGCGATCAAGACCTGCATTGGGAAGTTCATCGTTAGGATCGACGACTTCGTCTTTCGGCTCGGTCCTTACTTCCTCCGGTGCTGCCTGTTTCTTCGCCTCAATATCTCGCCTGGTCGCTTCCAAACGGTCTTCAAGCGAGAGTGTTTCTTCAAGAGCCTCGGTGCGTCCCTTGTGAATCTGGCTCAACTCCATACGCTCGAGCGTATTGAGAGGCTCTCCTTCACCGGCGCCGCGCCGCAAGAGATCGCTGTAACGATCGCCGCTTTCTGTAGTCTTTGCTCCGCTGCCGCTGACTATCTCGTCCGTCCCGGTGACGGTCGCCGGCTTGCGTGCAGCTTCGGCTTTGGCGATCGCCGAAGCAATCATGTCGGGCAAGTCGTTGTAGCGAGTGTTGTCTCGGATCACTCGCAGCTCGAGATCAGGGATCGGCTCGCCGCCATTGGCTTGCTGCAATTCACCGGGAAGCTTCTGATAGAGCTTCATGGCGCCCATGCCTTTCAGGCGATTCAATTTGCCTTCCATCGCCAGTGCGTCCAAACGCTCTTGCAGAGCGGCCTGACCCTGGTCGAGTTCAGTGTTGGTCGGAGTCGGTTTTTCGACCTTTTCGACTTTCTCTATTTTCTCGACTTTACCTGCACTTTCGTCGGTTTCAACTCGGCGGGTAGCGGACTCGTCTACAGGCGTTACTTCTTCTGCACCCGTTCCTTTCTTCTCGCCTTTGCCGCCTTTATCTTCAGGCGTGCCCCAACCTTTTTCCTTGGCATATCGAGAGAGTTGAGACTGCCAATCACCGCCCTGGTCGCCGTCTTCGCTATCTCGTCCGTCTCCGCGACGACGGGTCTTGCCGGAGAATTGTGCATCGCCGTTCTTCTCGGATGGTGTGAACAGACGCTCGCTGGCACCTTTGATTTGCGACATGAGCGAAGGACCTTGCTTTTCTTCGAAAACCGGGTGCACGGCAGGTGTTTCCGGCATGTAAAAGCGTCCGGCTTTGTATCCAGTGCCGCCGGCCAGCATATCCACTCCGCCTTGAACCAGCGAGCGAACCGCTAATTGAACCGGGTCGAATTCGCCTTTCTTGATCTGGTTCATCGCTTCGCCGGTGAATCCGCCGGTGACACCGAAGCTGAAGCCCACACCCATGTTGGAAGCCAGACCGCTGCGTTCGAGGGCGCCGCCGGTGGTTGCCGACAAGCCTTTGAAGAGTTTGTGACCGACGGCGAATGTTGCTGCGCCCGTACCGGCGCCCAACATAGTCGATTGCGTGGTGCGTCCGAGTCCGCCGAGCAGATCGAAATTGCCTTCCTTGGTCAGCCA
>JAYRNY010000154.1:0-6282 GCA_041911975.1 bacterium
CGTCCACATCGGTTAGAGCAAATGCAAAAATTCTGCGCATCATCAGATTGCGCGTAACCGACAAACCCGGTTTTCTCGGCAGGATCGCCACATTGCTTGGCGAACTGGACGCCAATATCGGTGAGATCACGATCGTCTCTCAAGGTCACGATTTCATCATTCGTGAATTCAGCGTGCAGCTCGACGATGACACGCATTTGAGCTGTGTGCTGGAAGGCTTGAAAGTGCTTGAGGGCGTTCAGGTCGAGGCCGTCATCGACCCCGTACAGCATGTCCACGAAGGCGGCAAAATAGAAGTGCGCAGTCGCGTCAAGCTGGACAGCGTGGCTGAAATGCACAAAATCTACACGCCCGGTGTGGCGCAAATTTGCAAGCTGATTGAGAAAGAACCGCAAGCCAGCAAAGTTTACACTTCCATCTCCAACACCGTAGCGGTAGTGACCAACGGCACTGCCATTCTCGGTCTCGGCAACATTGGCGCCGTTGCCGGCATGCCGGTCATGGAAGGCAAATCTGTTCTTTACCATCAACTGGTAGGCATCAGTGCCGTGCCGATATTGTTGAACTCCACCGATGTCGATGTGATCGTCAATACAGTCGCGGAGATTGCGCCTACTTTTGCAGCCATTCATTTGGAAGATATTGCTGCACCGGAATGTTTTGCCGTTGAGGAAAAGCTTCAGAAACGCCTGAACATTCCTGTATTGCACGACGATCAGCACGCAACCGCCGTTGTAGTTCTAAGTGCGCTCATGACTATTACTCAAAGAACGGGCATCGACCTTTCCTCTGCCAAAGTAGGCATAGTCGGTCTTGGCGCCGCCGGTTTCGGTATAGTGCACTTACTAAAAGCTTACGGCGTGCGTGATATCTATGGATGCGATTTAAAGCAAGAAGCGCTCGATCGCCTGAAGAACGCAGGCGGTCGCCCAGTAGATTTGACAGGCTTGATGAAGGAGTCCGAAGTGGTTGTTGCCACAACCGGTGTGCCTGGATTGATCAAGCAAGAGATGGTGCGCAAGGGACAGGTCATTCTGGCTTTGTCCAATCCCGATCCGGAAATCGATCCGGAGCTAGCTATCAAATGTGGTGCCGAGTTCGCCGCAGACGGAAGAACCATAAACAACGCACTGGCATTTCCCGGCTTGTTCCGCGGTGCTCTCAAGATTGGTGCAACTCACTTTACCGATGCCATGAAGATAGCCGCCGCACATGCGATTGCCGGTCAGACAAAAATGGATTCTCTAGTGCCCAGCATACTGGACAAAGACATGCACCAGGCGGTTGCCGAAGCAGTCACACATGCATGGTTGGACGAGCAAAAGTAGGCTCTCCCAGCAGCCCAGTCTAGCTCGTTCAGATAAAGGCAAGGTGCTGATTCAGGCGTGCCTAGTCTTGTACGTCAAAATCGTCAGTCCCAGAGTGCCTACGACAATGTTAGGAAGCCATGCTGCCAGTAAAGGCAGCATGCGCCCATTCTCTGCCAGCCCGGAAATAGAAGAGACAAGTGAGTAATAGATGGTCAAAATGATGCCTGCATAAGCCATTCCTCTCCAGGTACGAGTTCGTCTTCCGCTTAAGGCCATGGGAGCGGCCGCCAGAATAATGAAGAAACATGCAAGTGGCCGGCTGTACCGTTTGTAGTAGTGCACGAGGGCATATGCCGGTGCATTGTTGCCCCAATGCGTGTCAATGTATTTTTTCAGACTGAGCGTGTCGAACTCTATTGGATCGTTTATGGACTCTTCGTAGACCTTCGCCATTTCCCTATTGGAGGCAATTTCGAGTTTTCCGAAACAGGCGAAGGACTCTCCTTTTTGCTCTTTGAGTTTGTACATTCGCCCTTCGTAAAGTACCCACTTACCTCTTTTGTAAGTGCCTCTAGCGGCATTCATAACTGCTGTTACTTCGTCGTCGGCGGTCATCAATACAGTAACGTTTGACAATTGTTTTCCGTGTTGGCTGCCGACAAACATATACCGGGTTTGACACACTCCTTTTTCGTCGTACTCTTTTTGGATTTCGCAAGCAGTTGCCTTAAGAATGGGCAAGTCGCTCGCGCTTATACTCGCCGCCATCAGCCCCCATGTCGCACGTTTGCCACAAGGAACAACGAATTCGCTGATTGCAAAAGAAACCAAACTGCAGATCAATCCGGCTGCCAGGACAACACCAAGAATGCGCCTCAAGCTGATCCCACACGCTTGCAGCGCAATTATTTCCGAGTCGAGGCACATTCGATGCAGTACGAGAAGTGTCGCCATTAATACGGCTGCAGGCAGGCATTCGACAATCCCTTCCGGAATGCGCATCGCCATGATATATATGGCAATCTTGGCCGGCATTCCCACCTCGACAATTTGACGAATTATTGAACGAATTTCGTTAGTACCGAAAAACATGCCCAGAAGTGTGAGGATGAAGATATAGGTAAGGTGCAGCTGCTCGCCCAGTAGATATGAATCTAGTAGTTTGAAGATCCGCATACGCACGTCTTTTATAGCCTTCCCAGCTTGGAGAACCATTGGCAAAACGGGGTCAATCTGGAGTTGAATCCGACCTTGCCGACTAAAAGCTGCTCCTTTCCCTGGTCGCTCAATAGTGTTATGTGCCCCAGCGGATTGACTATGGCGGAAGGACCCGTGTTGCAGGCAAAGACCATGTACCGCCTGTTTTCGACAGCGCGCAACACATTCAACGCGATCATTTGCTTACCCACCATGGAGTCGTGAAGAAAGCTCGGATCTCCAAGCGTGACCAGAAGCTGTCCGCCTTCGCGTACACTGGCGCAGGCGAGTTCCGGTGAAAGGCATTCTACGCAAATAAGTGGTGCGACACTTCCACAGGACAAATTAAATACGACCGGCTTTTTCCCTGAAACCAGACTGGGCATTTGCCATTGCCCGGGCAGGTTCATAAGCTCTTTTGCCGATTGGAAAAATTGAGGAGTGTATTCTGAAATTGGTACCAAATAACGCTTGATGTATTTTTCGCTGAGCGGTTTCCCATTCGCTGCTATTGCAAAGGCCGCATTGTATAAACTGTAACCGGCGCAAGAGCGAGCCAAGTCTATGTATTTGAGATCTTTCCATTCAGTGTGCACGCAACCGAAAATCAAATCAAGGTTTCGCTTTTGAGCGGTGTCATTGAGAAATTTGAAAACACTTTTGTCTTGCGATAAATCCGATGGAAGTGCATTTTCAGACCCGATGCACAAACCTTTGGGGCAATGCGAAATCATTGATAAGAACGGCACATGATCTGACTTGGCTCCTTTATGCATGCCTTGAAAGATATTGAAATTGAAATCGCCCTGCAATATGGAAACAGTTTGAGTGGCGGGGAAATTTGACTCTAGCGCTCGACAGTTGCCGGCAGCAAATACCACGATTAATATCGAAATTATAGAGACGACCTGAATCGCTGCGCGGTCTGGACTTTTCAATGCAATTGCTTGCAGACCGGGACGGCTAGATAGCGTTGCAATCAAGCTGGCAATGGATGTGTTAAACACGGCAATCAGAAAGCCGATTCCGATACCTCCAATTATGCTGGCGATCTGAATGATGAAGAGCTGTTTGTACTGAGAATACTCAAGCATGCCCCAGGGAACGCCAAGCAGGCAATGAGCATTGCCGATTTTGCTCATCCAGAGAACCCAAATGGTCGGTATCACTATAAGAGCGGGCCAGTGCATCTTGTTGTCTACTCGTCTGGGCAGCCAGTTTCCTGTGAGTGGAATGGAGTGGCAGATCAGTGCGAACACGCCAACCAGAAGGGCCTGATGAAACGACCAGCCGAGCAGCGCTCCAGTGGCAATGAAAAAACTAAATGCCGGGTGGAAGTGCAGCCAGTCCATCGGATGCAGTCCCAATATCCAGTTCAAATAAACAACATGATAGCCGGCGCCAAAGGTCACCCCTCGAAAAAAAGCTTGCTTTTTGTTTTTGCTTGATGTGCAAAGGAGTATGAGTGGCACCATTCCTACCCAGGCTAGATACCACTGATCGAAGCCCGGTGCCGACAGGGCGAAAGCCATGCCGGCTAAGAAACCGTACAGTCCCACAGCGAGGTTTCGTTTGTCTACTGAAGCAAACTCAGTCGGCGCAACCGAAATTACTGCTGACTTACGTGCAAGCGTTTGCATTCTTTGTCTGGCTCCAGCCACTCTCTGGCTAGTAAATCAGTTTTCAATGGTCCATTAGTTATCCAGTTCTAATCAGAAGAGCTTTTCTGTGTGCTCGATTGAGGACCCGCTTGCACGTATACTTGCCGACACTTGTGCGTGAGCGATAGGCTTGAGGTTTGATGGAATTTCAATCTCCTGGACCATTCATAACGATTGGTGCTCTATCTCTGCGCTGGTATATGGTCTGCACTGCGCTGGGAGCCTTTGCCGCTTGCTCTGCCGCAGTTATTCTTGCAAAACGCTGGGGATACGGATACGACAAAACGATTCTCTGGACCATCTTCTGTTACGTCGGTGGACTGATTGGCGCCAGGCTGTATTACGTGCTGATTTGCTGGCCGGCGTTCCTTGAGAGTCCTGGCAATATCATTTCGCTGTGGGGGCAGGGGCGTTCCATTCATGGAGGTCTTATCGGCGGCTTCATCACCGGTGCGATTTACTGGCGAAAGATGGGATTTCCGCTTCTAGTCGGATGCGATATCGTGGGAGCAATAATGCCGATTGGCCAGGCGATTGGCCGCTGGGGAAATTTTTTCAATTCGGAGGCATTTGGTTTGCCGGTGGCAGCCTCTTTTCCTCTGAAGCTTATTATTCCTATAGAACAACGTCCTTACCTATACAGCTCCCATTGTTTCTTCCATGCGACCTTTCTCTATGAGTCATTCTGGGACCTGGCGATGTTTGTTTTTCTCTATTTCTTTGCTGCCGACAAACTTCGCCGTTATCCGGGAGTTTGTGCTCTTGTTTATGTATGCTCATATTCTCTGGCCCGCCTGGCAATAGAACCGATGAGAACGGATAGTGTCATGTGCTGCGGACTGCCGTCTGCCAGCATTGCCAGTGGTGTCAGTCTCTTAGCGGCACTGCTGGGATTGTTTTTTCTTCTGAGGAAATACAGGGTGGAAAGTTTCTCGGACAGCTCCAGGCAGGATGATACTCGGTCATAGGTTGATGGTGTCAAAAGCCGACCGACCGTCTGAGCTTTGGTGCTAGTTCGATCATTATCTTTATCTCAGCAGTTTTTGGGGGAGCTAATGGGAAGTCAATGACGTAAGATGTGGCTAATGATTACCTACCGAGGTATTTTGATAAATGCTTTCGAAGCAAAAGATTCTAACTGGCACCTATGTTGTTTTGAGCATGCTGGCGACGATTCCTCTGATGGGCAGTGGGTGTAGTCAAGATGGCACTTTCTTCTGTCAAGTCAATGAAGGAAGCGGCACCTTTTTGCCTGACAATCTAGCCGGGCATCAGCACTGCGCACAGTTGCAAATTGCCAATGCGCTCAAGCCAGTAAATAATGCCATAGACCAGGTCAATAAGTTCAGAAGAAGCTTGCCAATCTGCTCGCCCTAACAATTGCTTGGGCGAAGTTTGTTTTTCAGCTATTGGTTTTCATTTCTGCTGCAAGCAGCTTTCGACTTGAAGCAGTAGCTGTGAGGTTTTCTTCGGTCGTCCAACGATTAGTTCCTTGCGCTGTCCGATCAAAACGCTGACGGGCACAATTGGCAAATTCGCCGGTGCCTGGTGCACTGAAATCGTGACACGATCGCCAAAAGCGGCCTTTATCGCTTCGAGATCCATTTGCTCAAAATCGCCACAGTGTCTGCAACCTTCGCGGGTAAACACGTATAAGGTTAGGTTGCTTCCGGGCACGCTAGACAAATGTGCATAATCAATACTGGTTTTGACCTTATTCTCAGTGCTTATTTTCGCGATAGTGCCGGACAATGCATATGCCGCTGCAAACGCTAAGATGCCAGTGCTTACAACGATGACCGCGAATTGCCGGGAAACCATCCTTGTCTCCATTGTTGCCAAAGCGGCAATGAAAATGCTGATGGAACATAAGATGCATGGTAAGCAGGCGATTTGGAAATAGAGAAGACAACCGGACAGGCAAAGGTGGGTGCCCAGTAAGAACATAATTGCCGCACTGTTCCATTGAGATTGTCCGAAGCGCAATCTGCAAAGCAATGCCGAACAGTAGGCGCAAACTCCCCACCATTTGAGCCCGGGCAACAGCTGGACATTCTCTGCCAACCTGCATTCATGGCAGTTTGGCCCAGCTAAGACCAGGAAGATAGCAGACG
>JAYRNY010000155.1:0-3308 GCA_041911975.1 bacterium
CCAGGGTGAGCAAGCGCCGGTCTTATTTCTGACAGCGCGCGCCTCCATGGACGACAAAGAGAAGGGCTTTGCAGTCGGTGCTGACGATTACCTCACCAAGCCGTTTGACGTAAGAGAACTTATTGTTCGAGTCAGAGCATTGTTGAAACGCCCGCAGCAAATCACAAAGGAAGTTTTGAACATTGGCGGAATGCAATTAGATACGAATTCCGGTGTGGTAAAACGCGGTGATGCGCTCGTGCGATTGCAGCCGCGCGAACTTGCTCTGCTTGAATTTTTGATGCGGCACCCCGACACTTATTTCACTGCGGAAGCACTGATGGCTCGCGTTTGGGACACAGACTCGGAAGCCACCGAAGTAGCACTGCGCAGTTGCATAACTAAAATGCGCAGAAAAATGGACGTCGATGGGCAGCCGTCCTTTATAGAAACAGCAAAAGGCTTGGGCTACAGAATCAACACCAAGAGCTAATCGCGTGAAACAAAAACTGCCGAAACTTAAGATTCGACACCAGCTTCTGTTTCTGATTATCGCTCCCTTGATTTTTCAAATCGGCATAAGCGCGTTTCTCTATACGCAACTCAGCACGGTCAATAACAAACTCGATGAACTGGTATACAGACGCAGCATCCTAGCAGTTCTCGACGATCTACAACGAGTTCATATCGAGAGCGCGTACACTTCATTCTTCTATAGCATCACGAAAAAGCCGGCACTGGTTAATCGCTATCGTTTGTCATCTCAGGCGGTGATCGATAAAGAGCAGGAGCTTACCAAACTCACTCGCGGACACCCGGAATATGACAGAGATACGGAGCTGCTGCTAAGACGCATCGACAATTGCAATCACGGCATTTATCTTCTCATGGGGCAAGATGCACTGGACTATTTGGGCAAGGAGCCGAATCCGATGTTGGCTACACAAATCACAGCCCAGGTCTATATGTGGTTGAATCCGATGGGAACCTGCTTTGAAGCAATCCGCAGTGAACCAGTCTCGCAAGAATCGTTTTCCGGAAATGCTACACAGATTAGAAATCTGATTTCGCTGTTCTTCGCCATTTGTGTAGCATTGACTGGATTGACGGCGCTGTGGGGTTCTCGAATTTTGATCGGGCGCCTCTCCAAGATTTATGCGCACGTAAATCAAGTCAAAGCGGGAAAAAGGCCTGCTGCGCCGCTGAGTGGCGCGGATGAACTGAGCGAACTCGATCAGGCAATAACGACATCAGCAGAAAAGCTGCTAAGTCTGCGCGGCTTCAAGGAAGATTTGATTCAAGCGGTCAGCCACGATTTGAGAGCACCGCTGACTTCAATAGGGGGCATTCTTACTCTGGCACGTGATGGCGCCTATGGTGACATAGGGGAGAACGCCCGAAATACTCTTCAGCAGCCCGTGCAAAAGTGCAGGGCTCTAGCTGCATTGGTAAATGACGTGCTCGATCTGGAAAGAGTCAAAGCAGGCAAGGTCGGTCTTCATTTTCAGCGATACAGCCTGGCAGAGCTGGTTGAACTGCTGCAGGAAAAACAACAACTCAGCCAAAACAAGCTTGATTTTTCCAACGACGATCTCGACCTCGAGTTTTACGGAGATCTGGAAACTGCCGCGCGCATCATAACGACTCTGGCAATAGAAGGCAAGAGTTCAATCACATTTTCGGACAGCAAGGAGCAGCTCGCTGTTACAATCTCACCTGCAGTTGATGCGGACGGCGGTTACCATCGAAACATCCGTTTTACTCTATCGACAATGCTCTCAAAAAATTGCGGTATCGCCGTTAGTACCGACACTAAGCAGGCAACTCTGATTTTTCCAAAGTCGAAAGATCAAGCAGTCGCAGCAGGCGCGGCACCCGCATTGGCTGCAGCGCAGCCGCATGAATTCAAGGTCCGACGCTCGCGAATTGCCGAGGCGGGGTTAGCTCTTGTAATTGTTCCGGCGATCGTTTGCTGCAGCATGCTCTGGATGCTCAGTCAAATGATTGATGAATCACAGAGAGAAATAAGAAGAGAATATCGCTCTTACCAAATCCTACAATGCTTGAACTCAATCCATGCCTCGCACATGTATTCCGGTATTTGCTCGCTGATGTTCAACCTTACCAAGAGCGCCGAATTCGCAGAAAGGCGAGTCAAGAACGCACAAATAGCAAGAGCCAGTCTGGACAAGCTGCAAGCTATATTTCGCGAGGACGCGGACCAGGCAGAAAAAGAGATGGCGAAACGGCTAGAACAGCAGATTATGAGTATTAACTCTACAGAAGAGGGTTTTCTGAATTCGCAGGGCGAAGAACTAAAGGACCGATTCAATAAACTACCGGCAATGGAAGAGGGTTTACCCGAAGACCTGTACTTTTATAGGACGGGGCTCGTGCGAGAAAGAGAGAAGGGGCTCCTCCATATCAGATCGTCGGACCTGCGCAATCGGAAGAAAGCAATATCAATTTTGCTGATTGGAATTTTGCTCGTCACCACAAGTACAGCCATCGCGCACCGCCTACTCAGCAAAATCTTGACGCAGCATCTATACAACGCCCTCAGCAACGCAAAGCGTCTCGACAGTTCGGAGGAATTGCAGCCTCCGAAAAGGGGAACGGACGAGATGTCGATGCTGGACAAATACATCTACGATTCGGCACTTGAGTTGCGCCAGTTGGAACAACAGAGGCTGGAGCTACTGTCACTTCTTCGTGAGGAACTGAAGCAGCCAATCTTGGATTCGAGCGCTGCTATTTCCACCGTACTGGACACTGGCGATCACCCTCTGCCGGAAAAAGCAGCCAACAACATTCGCAACGCCGTTACGGAGCTCACACGCCTTGGCGCACTGGTGGATGATCTGACAAACATCGAAATGCTCGACAAGAATGCTCTTCAGCTGAAACTGTCAGACTTTTCCGTCAGTGACGTCTTTGCCTCCACGATCACCGCCTTGCAATTGCTCGCCGACCTTAAGTCGATTCGGCTGTTGGCCGAGACCACCGACCTCAAAATGCGCGCGGACCGCGAACGGGTTTTACAAATACTGGTTAACCTGGTCTCCAATGCCATCAAGTTTTCTCCCAATGGCAGCCAGGTAACATTAAATGCCAGCCGAGCGGACAAGGCGGTCAGGATTAACGTGCAGGATGAGGGGCAAGGCATAGCCGAGGAAGACCAGGCGAAAATCTTCCAGAAATTCGAGCGAGCGTCCGAGACATCTAATAGACCGGGTGATTCCGGCTCCGGGAAGAGCGGCTCGACGACCGCCCCCATTGCCGGCACCGGACTCGGGCTCCATATTTGCAAAATGCTCGCAGAGGCCCAC
>JAYRNY010000156.1:0-3531 GCA_041911975.1 bacterium
GCTGGTAGATATGGCCGATCCAGGCGAAATGAATCTCGGCCGCTCATCGTCTCAATTTAGCTCGAAAGGTGATTCTCGCGATAAGGACTTCATCGAATTTGCAGATCCGTATTCGCATGGCGACTCTGGTAGAGACCATTTGCACCGCGGCGCGGGCAAACATTCACACCATGAAGCGGGCATCCATGGCAACGATCGAAGCAATCAACAACAATTGCTGCAATTGGAACAAGCGTTAGAGAAGGTACTGGAAAAACTTATCCAAGCCTTTCATCAAGGACAGGGCACCGGTGCAGACAGCGCCAAAACCGGAGCATCGTCGCCGGAGAAGAGCGCCTCTTCTTCATCAGAAAGTTCCGCTTCCAAAGAAAACACTTCGCAGGCTACCAACTCTCAACATGAAAGCACCATTGCTGCGGCGAAAACAGGAGATACTCAGTCCTCGGCTGGCGATGCTCAATCCTCGACAAACAACGATCAGACACCCGTGAGAGGCACTGCCGAAGGCAGCACTATCAACAGGGTGCTGGCTCAGAGCGGCACTTCGACAGGAAAGCTATCTCTTGATGCGGCCGTCAACAACGCCAGCGTCGTGGGATTCGTTGGTCCAACCAAGGGCAAAACTGCCGACCCTAACTCGAGCGCGGAATTCAGAAACATGAAGTCATACGTACATCTCAAGTCCGGCGGTTGGAAACAGATTGAAGATCAGGAAAACAGTGAAATCATAGGCGGTCACGGGAAAGCCGATATGAAAGGCGACAACGAAAGTATGACTGTGCATAACGAAAGCAACCTGGCCACCATGGCAGCACCACCTGATGGATGGGTCGATCACTTCTGGCTGCATGATGGTGGGGGCGTTATTGATCCAAATGAAGTGGATGGCTTTTTCTCATCCGCCGAAGCCAAAGCCAACGTGCCAAACTCCGGACTTGAAGCCAGTCTCGGCATCGACTGGTTTAAACCGGACGGCAGTAGTGACGGCAGGTTCGGCACTGGAACACCATTGACTGATCAATGGCAGACTCTCTACCACACAACTCTTGATACACAAACTCTGGCGAACGATCCACCTCCAGGAATTGCCGGCGGCGCCGAATCGCCAGCGCAAGAATTCACAACACCATCGAATCCTCCTGCCAATGAATACAGCGGTTCGCAAAAGCTGATTGATCTATTTCCGAAGACTGACCATCACTTTCAACAATTGATCGAAGACGCGCCGAAGGGCAGTTTGATTGTCTCGATGTCAGCCAGTGATTTAAATCCGAAATACGATCAACCGTTCGACAACATCCATCCGGCGCTGGCTCAACACATTTCAGAAGCCAGCCAGGCCGGTTTGAAACCACTCGGATATGTAGGCACCGCCAACGGCACAAAACCACTGGCCGTGGCAAAGTCCGAGATTGATGATTGGTATAGAAACGCTGATGTAAAAGGGATTTACCTGGGCAATTCAGGCAAAGCCGATGACAGCGGATACGCTACTGATGCGGCTTCTGAAGCCTATTATGAAGAGCTCGCCAATTACATCAGAGCAAAAGGAGGTATTGCCGCAATCAATGGCTCGGGAACTCCAAACCTTGATTACATGCAATTCTTCGATGTGCAAGGAACGATTGAAGACTCCATCAACAATCTGGCAATGCACCCGGAAGCCGCATGGCAGCCCCAGTATTCTCCGGACCGATTTTCGGCCGTGGTGGGCGATGTTTCCATATCCAACCTGAAGCAGGCAATTGCTGAATTACGGACCAGAAATAACGGATATATTGCCGTCGGTGACACTTGGCCCAAGCCGCTCACCGATGAATACTGGGCGGAAGAGATAGCGGCTCTATCAGATGAGTAGTCCATGCGACTGCCGAATCTACTCAAACTATTTGAAATAGTCCGTCAGGAATCGGCTCTGTATCAGCCTCTTCACCTTTCGAAACATGGACGTCCACTTTTTCTACACGCGCATAGGGCGGTCCGTGCTCGCACCAGGAAATCAGTTGTCTTACAACCGGCTCCGGCCCGGCGGCTAAAACCTCGACCGTGCCGTCGGGCATGTTTTTGACCCAGCCGAAAAGTCCCAGCTCACGCGCTTTTTCGCGCGTAGACTGGCGGAAGAAAACGCCTTGTACGCGTCCGTGAATTTTGAGCTTAGCCAAAACCTGCATCTCGCTTCCCTTATCGAAACCGATCCCAAAATTCACTTGGAAATTTTGCAGCCCTTCTCAAGTGGAAATCTGTAGGCTCCACAAGAATAATAATTTTCACCAGTCAGTAAAAGCAGTTAAGATATGAGAAAGGCCTCTGGAACCTTTTGGAATTCCCTTGAAATGGGGTATCTAAGCTTTAGGGCTTATGGCAGTCTGTTTTTGCCCAGGATGGCGGACGGGAAATCTGGCAGTAAATGGTGAACGAAACGAGCAACAAACCAGAAGTCGACAAAGAAACCGTGCTGGCTGCACTGAAGGCAGTCAAAGACAAGGGCTTGGATGTCAATCCTTTTACCGTCGCCGATGAGGCGAAGGTTAATGCTCGGGCTGTTTACAGCGTAACCGAGTACATGGACTTAATCATCGAAGAGCGCGGCAGCCCGCTTGTGGTCAACACCGACGTGATCGCGGAATACCAGGCGGAAGTGAGAAATCTGGAAAGCCGTATCAGGCAACTGCAAATCCAGAACGAAGTTTTGACGATGCAACAGCAGACCCAATACGACCTGGGTCACAAGCTGGGAGTCATAGAAGGCAAGAAGCAAAAAGCCCAGGAAATCGCCGCTCAAGAAGCGGCAAGAGCGCTGGCCGGCGACGGCGACATCGACGAAGATGAGCGCCCGCTGAAGAGTGCCGCCTCTGCAGCCGGCGAGCCGAACGTCATTCAGCTTTCCAACACCGGCTATGTGCCCGAGCTTGTCGGCCAAGCGCCGGAGCCAGTGGCAGCGGCAAAACCTGTAAGAGAAGACGAGGGATGGGGTATCCCGGACGTCGTCGGCGAAGCGGAGCTTATGGCGCAGCGAGCGGCAGAGCAAAATGCCCAGCAAACTCACGAAGCAGCCGCCGAGGCTGTAGTGGAAGAAGAGCCCGAGCAGGAGATGGAAGCAGAGCAGCAATTCCATGCGCCCGAGCAGGAGCTGGAAGCCGGTATTCCAACAGCGGTGTTCTTGAGCGCAGTCGAGGACCAGAGCGCGTCTTTCGGAGACAGCTATTCGCAAAAAGTGTTCAATGCCGCACGCTCTGGACCTTTTGTGGCAAGCGAGTTCAACCCGATGCTCGAGCTTTCCTGGAAAGACCTCGAGACCGTCTACCATTTCCGAGCCAAATCTTTGAAAGATTTCTCCAGACAAATCCAGCAAAGCCAACCCCCACCGCCCCCACCGCCTCCGGCTCCAAAGAAGGAGCGGGTACGCGTGCCAGTCGAAACAAATGGAGAGGTGGAAGAACGTCACATCGACGAGATTCAGCCCCTGCCTTCCGAAACTCTGACCGGGGACAACTGGGATAAATATGAGGAACCGGCACAGGAGTATCAGCC
>JAYRNY010000157.1:0-6288 GCA_041911975.1 bacterium
AACCGTTTGGGCATAATTCTCGTCATTGATGATCTTGGTGCGTTCTTCTTTTGTTGCGTTGAGAACGTCTTTATATGATGAAATCTCATCGTCATCAAACCAGCCTTTATCGAGATCTTGTTGAAGGGCGGCGGCCAATTCTCCCGTTTCTACCAGGGGCTTTCCGTAGGTTTCATAATCGCTTGAGCCAAGAGCATCACGCAGTTTATTTTTAAACTCTTCAGAGAATGTTTTGTCTTCATCTGTCTGGGGATTGAGCACGCGCTCGCGCAAACCGGGCTCATCGCGGAAGCCCTTTTGCACGTCGCGAATAACTTGTGCTTCATCGCTGTCAGTTTCTTGCGCATGAATGAAGAGTTTTTGGAGGGTGTCTTCTTTGCAGTCATTTTTCAAAAGAGCCTTAGCAGCGTCTCTTTCTGAGCCTGGTTCTAGACTGGTCTCGATGGCTGTGTTCAACTTTTGACGGAAAGCTTCGCCTTCCGGTGTCTGTGCTTTGTAGAACTCGCGTTCAGCGGCTGTCATATTTTTGATTGCTTTGTACACCGACTTTTCGTCGTCGTTGAAAGTTCCTGTCGCATCGGTGATGGCGGTGACCACATCGCGACGAGCATCCTTTGCACTTTCAAAGGTTTTTGCGGCAACTTTTCTGTCCAGCACATCCGTGCAGCGCTTCATTTCGTCAGAGTTTAGATAAGTGCCGAGCGCCTTGACGATTTGTGCTCTATATTCTGATTTGCCTTCTTTCTGCTCTTTCTTCAAGCGCTCCCAGGTGGATTGGTGCATGTCTTCGATGGTGCCGATCACGTCCTGCATGTCGCTGTCGTAAATGGAACCGCGATGAGCGACCAGTTTAGAAACGAGCGAACCTTCCTTGTTTTCGATTATGTCTTCCCATTTGCAGAGTTCGGCATCATTGCCTGCGCCTTCCAGAGCTGTGCGTGTTTTCTTGTAGTATTCCTGGGCGTTGTTTTTCTCTTCCTCGCTCATCTGCGACAGGTCGCCTGACCCTGCACCGGTAACAAGCTGACGCCCTTCCAGGTAGGCTTTGCGATCGGCATCACTGATTGTCTTCAACGCTTGTTCGATCGCTGCTTCGTTGTCGCCCATGATGCTCGTATTTTGCTCGACGATTGTAGCTACGTCACCCGTGCCTTTCTTTACATAATCGATAGCCAGTTTGCTGTCGGCTGATTCGGCCGATGAGCCGTCTTCGGTGGACGTGCCGAATGCCTGAAGAGTGTTGTCGGCGCCGCCGCCGGCCATAAATTTGTCGCGAGCCGGCTGTTTGGCGTCACGCCAGGCTTCTTGAAACATGTCGATGTCGTGATTCTTGATGGCGATGTCGGACAGTTTGATAGTATCATCGGCAGTGCGCACATCGCTGCCTTTCAAATAGACATCAACCGAATCCTTTGTCGCCTGAGATAAATTGGCGTCGTTCATGATTGCATCGCGAATCCCTACTCCGTAGCGATTGCGATAATCTGCATCGAGGGCGTCTACTTCTTCTTTTGTCATTTTGGAGACGGTGTCGCGAATATCCTTCTCGCAAACCGAGTCCCAGCGACCTTCGATCCACTGTCCGCGCTCAATCAAAGTAGTATGAATGCGCCCGGCGCTGTCTGCTTGTCCGTCTTTTTTGTTCAACAGGTTGAGAGCCGTGTCCAGATCTGCTCCTTCCATTTCGTCTTTGAACTCTTCTTCCAATGTTGCACTGTCATAATTGCTTGCTCCCTGCGCATGCTTTTCCTGCCAGATTTCAGCCATGGCTTTGCGCTCTGCTTCCGTCTTACCTTCCAGCATGCGGTGGATTGTTTCTTCATCGGTTCCTGCACCGATGCCGCCGTTGCAAGCATATGCAATAGCGTCGACCGATTTTTCCAGTGCGGCGCGATCTACTGGTTTTTCTACCGGTTTTTCCACCGGTGCTTTTTGTTCGAGGTTAAGGACAGTGCCGTCCGGTTTTACTTCCGGGCGGGCCGCTGTTGTTCTCTTTTCACCCTTTTCGTTAGTCCACGCAGTGCCGTCCGTGGTTGTCCATGCGCCTGTCGAGTCTTTTATAGAGTTGAGCCTGCCATCGGCGTCATAGCCGAATTCACGTGTATTTTTGTCTTTGTCGACGATCTTGCTTACGCGTCCGGACTGATCGTGACTGACTTCAGATCCATCTTCCTTTTTCAGTTCGATTGTTGATAGTCCTTTAGTTTCTTTCTCCAGGCGCGCTTGCTCGGCTTTCAATTGCGCGTCTTGCGCCGCCTTGCGTTCGACTTCTTCGCGTGATTTGCGTTCTGCTTGCTCACGAGCCTTGCGCGCCTCTTCCTCCCTCGCTCTGCGCTCGGAAGCTTCACTTTGAGCTGCCTCATTCTTGTTTTGGTCTCCGTTGATGGCGCCGGAGCTATCGGGAGTGCGCGCGCTGACTACCATTTTCACATCCTCTAGAATCGTCCGGCCGTGCCGGTTCTATAAAGCCAAGCCACCCCGTCTTACCGGTCAACTTGCTATATGTGCTTTGGGGGACGGCTATCTGGTAATCGATTGCTTAAAAGTAAATGTTGCGCTTGAAACTTCGTGGCGCTCGCATTCGGTATATAGCCGATGCATGAAATTTACTCAGCGGCTGTTATCGAGTTGTTAAAGCATCCAAAAAGGCGTATGGGATTTTTCGTTGCTTCATCGAAGTGGGCAGGGGGGGGCAGGAAAATGCGTTGGACTGAAGGGCCAGCACCTCCAAAAGGCGATAGCCCACTTCACGGTGAGCTTCACCCTTCTTCCCTAAGACCATGAATTTAGCTATGATTTGAGCCGGTCGTTCAAAACGCTCACCGATGCGTGCAGGGCTGTGAGCGGTGCAAACGTAATCAGTTCCAGTGCGGTCGTAATTGGTTTGTTGACTGTGTTCTCAGCCATTCTCTGGCCGATGCGTAAGGGAAACATGTTTGCTTCCATTGAGAAGCGCTCGCACACGTCGAGCACGGGATCGATTTCCTTCTGGTTTTCCTTATAGACCCCGAGGCCGACAGGACCTCCGAGAATTAGTGTTGCCAGATCGCGGGCTTCTGAAGTCGTTGCATTCACGGTCGCATCAACTTTGCCAATAGTGAAAGCAGCTGTGTCTGATTTCCCAGTGGCGGTTTGTGAATCGGCCAAAAGATTTTGACTGGCGTCATCGCTCGTTGATTTTGTAATTTGCTCGCTTTCTGAGATTTGGGTTTCCGGATTAGCCGCCAGTTCATTTTCGGACATGAGTGTTCCTCCACGTGTAATTGCAAAGTTTGCAACCAGGTCGTGGGGTAACGACTCAGGCAAGACACATGATTGAATATTGTTGGGTGTTTTCAATCCTGCGCCGATGCATTGGCTGACAATTTAGCGGTGACTTGTTTTGAAGTTGTTAACCAGCGCCTGGATTGAAAAGTTTTTTGCGGTTGGAACTCGAAAAGCCGCCGCCCTGGCAATCTTCGAAAAATGTTTGGGTGATCCGCCTAGTTTATCCATGAGCGGGCATAACCTCAATACATAAATAGGCTGGGGATTCTTCGATGCAAGCTGGGCAGCAAAGCACTAAAGCGATGGCTTTGGCTGACGACGGCATCGCTTTGTACAAAGCCGGACGCTTCAGCGACGCGCAGAGAACTTTTCAGACGGCTGTGCGCTACGGCCGGGAAGAGGCGCTTGCACGACAGCACATGTGCAAGTTGCTCAACAATCTTGCCATTGTCCACATCAGCCTGTCCAAGTATCTCGATGCAGAAGGCAATCTGAAAGAGGCGTTTGCCTTGCTGGATCAGCAGGAAGCAATATCCGAACCCGGCTTCAAACTGACGCGCGCCCTTTGTTTGAATACGCTGATCAATCTCTGGTACGTGCATAATCAGTACAGCAAGATGGAAGACGGATTGCAGGAAGCCATTCGACTATTCGAAGAAGAGAAGAAGCTGATTTATGCAGGCGAGATGGTCTGGCAGGTTGCTGTGCTGCGCCATGAAAAGGCGCTTCTGGATGAGGGCAGGGAGGCTGTCGATCGTCTGGAGCGCATGTACGCCGAATACGCGAAGAATGGCGCCCAAAACGGCAATGAGCATACTCGAGCTTATCGCGATGAGGCCTGTTGCGGGTGGCCGCGATTTGGCTTTGGCTGGGACGAAAAATGCTATTTCGAAAGCATTGAAAAAGAGTCGGCTGTGAAGATTGCCATGTTGCGAGCCGGCTTCTCGCAAGCGCTGGCCGAAGCGAAGGAGCATTGCCAGAACGGGCTCAATTTGTGTGCGGAACTCGATGAGGAGCCGGCTTTCTACCTTGCTCGTTTGCTGGCAATCAAAAGCGATCTGGCCCGCGACTCCGATGAGCGCACGAAAGCCTATGAATTAGCCAGCGAAGCTCTGGCTGTTGCGGAAAAACTTTATGGACGAGAGCACCCCGCTGTTGCCGGTTATTTGCTGAAGACTGTTGCTGCAAGGGTGTTCTTGGAAGAGCGCTCGCAGTACGAGCCGATGGTGAAGCGGGCCATGGAGATCATGGTAAACGGCTTCGGCGAAAGGCATTACAGCACGGCACGCGCCCTCATAATGTCCTCTGATTTCATGGCTCTGCAAGGCATGAACCAGACTATCTTGATGGAGAGAGAAGAGCTGATCAAGCGCGGTCTCGATGTTCTTTGCGACTTACTTGAGCCGACCCATCCCGATCTGGTCAAAGCAGAAGTTTCTCTTGCTGAGGTTTTTCGCGCCACAGGCAGACTGGATGAGGCCGAGGAGATACTCAAGAACGCTATTAACAAACTAGATGGGCAGGCGGAATCGGTTCAATTGCTTTTGAACATTCGCCGCACCCTGGTCAACTTCTACCTGCGCCTCGGACGAGATGACGAGTTAATTGCCTGTTTGTTGGAGCAAAAAGAGTTGATCACCGGCCTGCCTATGACCAAACCTCAGCGTGTCGGGCGCATGATGGAGTTGGCTTACGACTTCAGCTCGATTGGCAAATACGACGACGCAGAGGACCTTTTGAAGACCGGACTGGCGCTCAGCGAAGAAGGCGACGACTGGTACAAGGCATTCGTAATGAAACTGGCGCAGCTCTACGCTGACTCGGCCCGGGAAAAGGAAGCCAGGCAAATTTTGTCGACGATCACGCTTGCTGAAGGCAACTCCTCAACTGCTCTTCAGGAGCGCTTCAAGGTGGCAAGCATCCTTTGCGTTTTCGACCCCGACGAGGCGATGAAGCGGGCGCAGGAAGTATTTGACACCGCTTGCGAAAACCTTCCTGAATGCGCTCAGCCATTTGGTTTTGCCGCGGCTCTTTTGATTGAGGAGTATTTGCGCACAGACAGGCTGGACGATGCGCACCGCATCAGCAGTGTGCTCATGACCCACAAGAATTCGATGGGCTTGATGGGCATCACTTCGATTCCCGTCTTCCTCAGGGGCATCGCGTCGGCGTTCGCCGAAAAGCGCGACAAGCGCGCCGAGGCAATGTATGAAAAGGCAGTTGTGGCGGCGGAGGACGTTTCCGGTTTCCAGCCGGAGGTGCTCGAATACACATTGGGAGATTGTGCTGAGTTTTACGTCAACATCAATCAAGGCGAGAAAGCCGAAAAGATCCTCAGGCGCCTTGCCACTCTCAGGCTCGATCTTTACGGGGAGAAAAACCTGGAGTACGCCGGGACATTGCTCGGGCTGTCGGCAATCTTGCATGACTTGAGAAAAATTGCCGACGCCGACCAGATGAGCGCCAAATCCGTAGCCATTCTGGAAGAGCTGGATGCCGAGGCGGAAATACTCATTAAAGCTCTGGAGTTGAGAGTGGCTATCCTTAGAGCGCAAAACCGCCACCTCGATGCCAGCGCCGCCGAGGAGCGCAAGAAAGTCCTGCAGAGCGGGCAAAAGCGTAATTCATCGACGCCCGGAAATGAGTGAGCGCCTAGCCGGCCGGTGCCTGGTCAGAAGATTAACTTCGAAACCCCCCCTCTAACATTAGATATATGTCGAAAAACGGTTCTGTCCGAATATAACCACTTGGGCTAAGAGGTTTTCTAAACCATGATTTCTGAGTCATTCTCAGAAGGCGCAGCAATGCGCGTTCCTCCAGCACTTGATTTGACGAACGCCGAGCAGTTTGAGCTCGCGCAATTCATTGGTCAGGGTCAGGGACAAGATACCGGCACCGCATTTACCTTCGACTGGCTCACCGACATTTTAAAGGGAAGGGCGACGGACTCACCACAGTGCCAGCCGTCGCCCCTTTATGATCATGCCGTCTCGCTAGCCAAAGACCTTTACTACGATCAAG
>JAYRNY010000158.1:0-5709 GCA_041911975.1 bacterium
ATGGCATCGGCTGCAATGAGATCGGCTGCGCTATGACAGGCTTTATTGTTGGTCCTTCTTTGGGCGGTTTGGGCGCGACGTTCTTCGCCCACTGCGCAATCTCCGCGTCATCGCTGCTTGGAGACCATCCTTTGATGGCGTTGTGGAAGTCTTTCATCGTTTGATAGCGATCTTCCGGGTTCTTCGCCATCGCCTTGCTGATAATCTGCTGAGCGGTTTCATCGCCCTTCAATGCGGGCAGCATATCGCCCAGAAGCGGAGGCTCCTGCGAAACGTGCATGTTTCTCAGTTCTTCAAGCGAGGAAGCCCTGAACGGCAGCTGCCCGGTCAGTCCCTGGAACATCACGACTGCCAGCGAATAAATGTCCGAACGAGCGTCCAGCTCTTTTCCTTTCCAGCGCTCCGGGCTGATATAGGCGGGGCTGCCGCACAGAGTGCCTGAAAGGGTCAGCCTTTCCAGGTCGCCTTGCAGCAAGGCAAATCCGAAGTCGAGCAAGCGTACGCGTTCATCAGTCTTTTCACGCGGCAAAAGGATGATATTGTCCGGCTTGATGTCGCGGTGCAACACGCCGCTAGCATGTGCGTGCGCCAATCCAGCGGAGGCCTGGAAAATGATCGCTCGCATCAGCTTGGGCGGGATGGCGCCGCGGTCGGCTAACAGTTCTTCGAGTGTGTGCCCGTCCAGGAAGTCCATGACAAGGAACGGCTGTCCATTCGTATGGACAAAGCAGTCGTAAACAGAAACGATATTGGGATGCCGCAGCTTGCTGAGCGCGACAGCTTCCTTTTCAAAACGCTTGATTATCGTCTGGTCTTCTACGAGGTTGGACTGCAGGGTCTTCATCGCGACGGCGCGGTCCATAAAGAGGTGCTGACCCTTGTAGACGATACTGAACCTGCCGGAGCCCACCAGCTCGGTGATGCGGTAGCGCTCGGCCAGTATTTTGCCGATTAATGGATCGTTGGCTGTAGGAGTGAAGGTCATTTTCGTACTTTAAACGACTCAGTAGATTTTGGCTGTCGATTATTAGATAGAGGTGCTTACTAAGGCCTGATACTGATCTTGATCTTTATCTAGATCCATATCTCTCCCATGGCGATATACCACCTGCAGCCTTCAAACTCGCAAAACTAGCGGGGTAAAACAGGCAAAATTGCTGAGAAGCAAGCGAATTCACCCTTTTCGAGCCAGGTGGGGCTGAATTTTGGCTGATAAAACAATTGTCCCTTGCCGAACCATGGGCCTGTATTGCTTCTAAAGCAAAGCCTTAGTAGGGGCGGCTTACATGCCGCCCGGTGTCGGCGAGCCGCCGACACTCCCAGATAGGCGCAGCGTTTTATCGGGAATCCCAAACGGATGCTTTTGGATATCGATTAGAGTCCTGGAAGATATCCGGCCGATGAAAAGAAGACTTCCCTCCCCGAGGAAATCTGGGAGGGAAGAACTTGTTTGTGGTGGATTAGGTAAGGAGGAAACAGTGCATTGGTGGGGGTTTCCCATCAATTGCATTGTCCATCAATGATAGCAGCGGTTTTAGAGGGCAGCTGTTAAAAAACTTGAAGAGCTGCGAATCAAACACCCAGCAAGCGATTGATGAAAATTCATTAATCCGGAGCTAGGCGTTTGGCCAGGGAGAGCTGGTCGAAAACGGGTTTGAGCCGGAAGGTGAATACAAGAAATCAAGCGCAGCGCCGGTATCGAATCCTGGTAGAGCCGCGCCGGAAGCAGCAGCTGCTGCTTTGCCGGGTACCGTGATTTTGATATTGCTCGGGCAGAAGATGTAGACCTGCTCGCTGAGCTTATGGAAATCGCCGTCCAGAGCTGCAGACGCGCCGGCAACGAAGTCGACCAATCTGTTGGCATCGATCTTCTTCATGTTGCCCAGAGAAATCGTCGTGGCTGCGCGTGAACGCAAGCACTCAACAATGTCCACTGCTTCGTCGAAAGACACAGGCTCAAACATTGAAATTTGCGTACCGAGGCGCTCGGGTGCAGGTGAGCGCATAGAGGTCATAGGCACGAGCCGCTTTTCGGCGATTGCCGGAAACAAGTCGACTTCCTTTCTGGCACCACGTCCGCTTGCAGAAGGCAGCGGGATTTCATTCATCATATCTTGGGTGTCGTCAGCCATAGTAGTCCTTCTTCGATGATTATCGTTGTAGGTATATTGTGTTGATAAGAGACCGACTATCTATCGCACAGAGTGACTCATCCAGAGTATATACCACCTGAGATGGTGTCTTATCATGTCCATAATTCTAGTTCATTCGTGGTTTTTAGCAAGTGAAAAAAGCTGCCATCACTGGTGATAGCACGTCGAAAACCCGCATAATGACTTGGTTTTCATCAACGATTAATTGAGAGCGCTAGTGCCTCACATATGTGCAAGTCTTCTTTTGTCGTTATCTTGATATTCCATCTTGTACTCAAGACCACACTTACTCGATATCCTGCCTTCTCCATTATCGCGGCATCGTCCGTGGTGACCCAGCCATCGGCTTCGGCGCGTTCATGAGCCTTAAAAAGTTCTGAAAACCTTGCGGCCTGCGGTGTTTGCACAGCCACCAGGTTGGTCCTGTCAACTGTCTCGCCTATGACATTCCCTTCAACCCGCTTCACCGTATCCGATACCGCGGTGCCGACAGTGCAAGCTATATCTTTTTCGATGCACTTGATGACGTCATCAATTATGGTGGCATTGATGAATGGCCTGGCGGCATCATGCACAAGCACGGCATCCGGTGGAGAGGGTTGGTGGGACAGCGATTTCAGACCGTTGAAAACGGACGCCTGTCGGGTCGCACCTCCGGTGGTGACCGATAATTTGTCGAGCCCTTTGTCTATCCACTTACTCACATCGGAGCGGATCTCATCTTCCAGTCCGGATGCCACCACCAGGACTACACGATCGATATGCGGATGTTCCAGCAGGCATTTGAGCCCCCAGGTATATACAGGGCTGCCGTTGAGCAGCTGGTATTGCTTTGCCGATTGAGATTCGTCACCAAAGCGTTTGCCACTGCCGGCGCATACCAATACCGCGGCAAATGATTTAACCGGGCTAACCGAGGTCACCGGACCCTTCCGACACGCTTTCCAATGCTGCATCAAGTGCGGCCGGAGCGATGGTTACCGCGGGAGTGTCTTCGGCTACCGATATATATTCTGTGCCGGTATCGGCTTCGGTAACCGGAGTTGGTTCAGAACTTGATTCGATCTCTGACGGCGCCGCCCAGTCGGAAGTCTTCTCCATCTCAAAAATCGGCTCCGACGCAGGCTCCGTGCCGTTGGCTTCATCATCCAGAGTCAGTTGCACAACCAATCTGTCGCCTGCCGCGTCTTCTGCGGGCGTGGCATCGAATGTAGTGCCGTCTTCCTCTTGTGCTTTCTTCTTGTCGCTCTTGCGCAATTCGGTGCGCAATGACTTGGCATCCTGCGTGAGGCGGAAATAGTCCTGGAATTGCTTTGTCGTTGTCAAGAGGGGTGAGCGACCATCTTCCTTCTTATTGATCATCTCCCGGGCCAGCAATTCCTTAATATGATCGTACGCACCGGCGCCGCGAATCTTGATGATTTCAGCCTGAGAGACCGGCTGTTTCAAGGCGATTGCCGAAAGTGTCCGCAGTAGCGCCACAGGCAATTCCATCGGTAGAAACTCATCGATAATCGATGAATATTGATCTTTGACTTGAATGATATATCCGTCGTCGTCGGCAATCTCAAGAGCGCCTTCACGGTTTTCATAGTCACGGATCAATTCCAGTATGGCCTGACGGACTACCTGTACGTCTTCATTGACAATGCGGGCAATAGCTTGCGCCCTGACCGGCTTTTCGGTCAAGAACAGGACTGATTCAATCTTTGCTTTTAGACTCACTGCTCAATCACGTTTTCTGTTGGAATTGGAATTTCAATTTGGGCTTTTTTCGACTTTCTGGCTTTTGGAGGTAGCGGACGTTCCTGCGCTTGCATAATTTGTTCTGGAGTCGAATGATCGACTCCTGTTACCTTAAACGCCTGTCCAAAAGCCATTTCTTCGGCTCTGATGATTTGAACTGGTCCGTAGAACTCTTCTTGTTCGAGTATTATTTTACCGGCATTTGACAAAAATAGGATCGCCAAGAATGCATCGACCCAATCTGATTTTGGTCCGAGCATTTTAATCAACTTCAGCAGGGTGAGCCCGTCTCCGACTTTGATAGATTCTTCCAATAGTCGATCGACCTTCGCTATAGTTACTTCGATATCTTCATCGTGGGCTAGTTCGAGTATGTCTTCGACATCTCTTACATCTATGTAGCCTTCCGTCGAAATGCGCTGCCGCGGCTTCTTCTCCAGGCGCTCTTTCTCGAGCTTTTCAGCTTCTTTCAGGGCGTCGATTAGTTGTTGAAGTGTGACTTTGCGTTGACGGTTTTGCTTGTTGTTTGTACGACGAACCAGAGCTTTCTCCAGGTCCTTCAGAGTGATCTGTCTGGGCTGGTCGGTATCCATCGCCAGCATCGCTTCATCAAAGTCGATGAAGTCGTCTCCACCGACATCCAGCTCTGCCGAGGCAGCCGCCAGGAGCGCTTCGGCTTTCATTCTGAGCAGGACTGAGGCGTGGAAAATAATTTTGCCGCTTTGCCGCAAGTTTTCCTTGGGTGCAGCAGCAATTGCTTTGAGGAATTTGTCGGTGACGTCGATGATATCGATGTTCTTGGGATCGATGTCGCCCGATGCGGCAAGCTTGATCAAGATTTCGATACCGTCGACAGGCTTTTCGGTTACCGATGTTTCGATGCTCGTTACAGGCTCGCCGGCAGCTGCTGCACCTCCAGCTCCTAGTGCGATTTCGACTTCAACTTCAACTTCGACTTCGACTTCGACTTCGACTTTAGCCGCAACCTTTGGTGCCTTTTTGGCATTGGCTATTTTCGACACGAAGGCATCTGCGGTCATATCATCAATCACTTGATTGGCTGTATTGCCGGCTGCCGACCTGGCACCAAAAACCGGTATGTCAATTTCCACCGCTTGGGCTTCCGTAGCTGCGACTTGCTTGCTGTCAGGATCTACCGCTGACATATCGATGTCGTCCAGGATGACGCCGACATTCAAATCCATCACATCGGCGGATTCGGTCGCTGATTCGATACCTGATTCAACGATTGATTCGACCGGAGGTGCATAGGCGCCGGCTGGGCGAGGATTTATGGCTGTAGGGTCGTGACTTTCCATCAAGATCTCATGCGCCTATCGCTGCAGCTTGCTGTTCTTCATCAGGGATGTGAATTTCCTTGATTCCGACAGTGCGGGAGAAACCATCTGCGCGGAGTGAAACTCCAATAGCGTGATCGGAATTTTCGATCATCGGGCGTCTCAGGCTGACGACAACGAACTGCGCGACCTCCGATTGCGCTTTGACCATGCGGGCCAGGCGCTCGGCATTGGAGCCGTCCAGCATCATGTCGACTTCGTCGAAGGCATAGAACGGAGCCGGTGCATATCTCTGGAAGGCAAATACGAAAGAGAGCGCCGTCAGTGACTTTTCTCCACCCGAGAGAGCCTCGATGCGTTGCATCTTCTTCTCTCTTGGTTGCGCGCGAATTATCAAGCCGCCGCTGAAAGGATCCTCGGGATTTTCCAGTTCCAAACGTCCGGAGCCGTGAGAAAGTTCGGCAAAGATGGTCTGGAAATTGGCGTTGATAGCGTCGAAGGCTTCCATGAAG
>JAYRNY010000159.1:0-2189 GCA_041911975.1 bacterium
CCAGCCCGCAATAATACCCGACCCCAATCATGGTCAGGACTGCCACGAGCAATAAACAAATCCATACTACGGCAGGAACGCGGGCATAAAACCTGGCGGAGACGCGTACAGAATGCATGTCGATTACTTGATTGAGAGCGCTCACAAAGAGTGCGCAAAGGGGTGAGTCATGATTCCTGCCGGCGATTACTGCCAGAGTCCACAACTCACTTTGCAGAGTCTCCGATTTTTTGATCAACTCCGTAGCTGAAGATGTTTTGGTAATCAGAGTGCGCGCATCCACATACTCGCGAAAGAGCTTTTTTGCTCTGGACCTGATCGGCTCATCAAGAAAGTCTGCTCTTAGATATGCAGTGCCTATGGCATTAGCCTCGGTCAAAACCGCTTCTCTTCGATCATCGAAGCGACTGGCCGCCATATTGAAAGTAAAAGCCAATAGAAATGCCAGCAAACCGAGAGTGGACGCCACAATAGCACCGATCGGCGACTCCGGTTCTTTCCTGCCGCTCTTTCGTTGACGCTCACCGAGCAAGTAACCGCATTCCGCACTTAACAGAGAAAGGCCTATCACTAACACAAAAAGCAATAGGAGAGGAATCTCATCGAAGCTCTGCATATCAATTCCCTCACGTTGTTTTGTGCTTCCGGCGCGCGGATTTGAAAGAATGAAAATTATACGTACTGAAATCCTGAAAAACCAAATGAGAAAAACTAGTCCAAAAGTATGATTTCGTTTTGCGCGCCACTAGAATTTCACCTATTTTTTCACCTCAGGAATGAGATGTTACGCTGCCTGAAAGCGTAGAATCTCAAAAAGTTAACGCACTGACCGTAGACAAGTGGCAAGTCCGATTTAACGTCTGCAGTTAAGGGGGTTATGGGTGGTCATTTCAGCAGAGAAAGAAAAACCCGTAGCTGGCTCTACAAGCGCCTTTGGTCCGGCCCGTTCAAGTGTAGAAGACGCACCGCTCTCGGCTGAAGAACTGGCGAAAATGAACGAATACTGGCAGGCTTGCAATTACCTTGACGCCGGCATGATCTATTTAGGGGCAAATCCTCTGCTGAAAGAGCCGCTCAAACTCGAGCATGTCAAAAGTCGATTGCTCGGACACTGGGGCGCCAGCCCTGGGCTAAGTTTCACTTACATGCACTTAGGTAGAATAATCAAGTAACAGGCAGGCATGGGTTCTTCTCCACTTACGAAGGCTTCGTGCATGTGATTGACTCAATGTTCAACCAGCACGCAAAATGGCTTAAAATAAGTAAAACCCTTGGTTGGAGAGCGGACATTGCCTCTCTCAATCTACTCATCACCTCCACCGTGTGGCGTCAAGATCATAATGGTTTCACGCACCAGGACCCAGGCTTCCTCGATCTCGTCGTCAAACTGAACTTTGCGCAAGTATCAGATCCAAATCTGTCAAAAATCCTGAACAGATGAATATATATAGACACGACCTCCCAGGTACCTCAAAATGCCCGACCCGATTGAAGTGCTTAGCCCAGCCGCTGCCGATCCTGCTCAGCAAGAAGCATTCAGAAAGTTCGTTCTGCAGATTCAAGATGGTCGCAAACTTAAACTTGGGGTACCAGGAAGAAATGCAAATGGCTTTGAAAACTTTCGCTCACTGGATTTTCGCCAGGACAGAAGTGAAGAATACTCTGCCACCACCGAAGAAATCCGCTGGCTGCAAAGCCGCAGAAGCCAAGCCGAAGCGAAACTAAAGCCTGAAGAAAAAGATGAATTACGACATATTCGCAGGAACTATTCCGCCGCAGGCACTGATGAAGAACGCACAAAGTGTAGACAGGCTATAGAAAAGCTGATTCCAGGCTCGGCTGAGCTTAATGCCAAAATCGGCAAATTGGTTGGTTCCTTAGATTCAATTCCGACCATGAAAGAAATTCCCGATCCCCAGCAGTGCATGCGCTGCCATCCACGCCAGGGTCCAACGCATTTTGATCCCAATGCTAACGAACGAAAGTACCTCAAGTCTTCTGCAGTCGAGAACTTTTACCAGCCAAGGCGCGAAGACCAATTCGAAGCAGTTTGGGCGAAAAACGCCCTCGAATCTCCCATGGTCAAACTAAATGAAGCGCTTAAACACTTGCCTCCAACAAAGATTGAATCGCAAGATCCTGTAAAGCTTGTAAAAATGGGTCTGACAATGGGTGGCATCGAGTTGGAC
>JAYRNY010000160.1:0-2896 GCA_041911975.1 bacterium
ACGAATACGCAGGCAACAAGCTCCAGGATCAGGGAGTTTGCTGGATTTCTGCCACTCTGCAAATGTTTTTTGTTGAAACGCCACTTGCATTTCGTGGACATCTTCACTATCGCACCAATCGCGATATCAAAGGAAAATCGGCGGGTCATCGCATCGAGATTGTTTCACCTAACGCTTGCTATGTGGTGCGCACGCCCATGCTTTCCCACGCCTGTGATCTCCCGCGTGCACACTCTACACAGGTGCACGACCTCGAGCCGCACTGATCTAACTGCATGCGGGGCGGAGCCTGTCACAGCTGCCACGACAGGCTGTTTCGGAAAGTATGACGTGACGATGAAGAGCATCAGTGCCGAGGTCAGGATCAAGTCGCCAAGCTCCTTCATATTTTCGCGATGCTTGTACGAAATTATGAAATCAGCCGCCAGCCATTGAAGCAGGTAAAAAACGCAGCTAAGCAAAGCTGCGGAAATTAGAGCCTGCACCAAAACGATATTTGAAGAAAGGAAATAGAACATCGAATTCCGGACCCCTGAAATGCACTGACTTTCGCCATCCTAATCGGAGTCAAGGAGTCTGTAAATTGACAAAAGGGTATCCTCAAAAGTGAGTAATTACTTTTCACTACGCCCATCCTGTGCGGGTTTCAGCGCACAGAATTTGACTACGGCAGCGAACTTGCTCTTAAGCCTCGAAACGAGGGAAAAATTCTGAATTTTCATCCGTAAACAGCTCAACAGGAGAGCGAACATTGCGTCTCTGGGCAGTGCTCACCTCTTGACCGCATGAAAAGCAGAAGTTGGCGCCGTCCGGCAAAAGTGACTGGCAATGCGCGCAGGATTTCAAATGGGAAATACTTCTTTCCGGCTGCGGCTCTCCACAGCCAAAGCAAAATTTGTCCGTGAGCCTGAGTTTTGCCCAGCAGGCCGAGCACTGGGGCGAAGTCTCATCGATGGGCTCGCTGACCTCGTCATCAAAAGTGGCGACGACTGCCGCGGTCGGCACTGCCACCTCCTTGACGGAGACACGCTGGATTGCCCCGGACTGACTGGCAGTCTGCTCCAGTTGCTCACGCGCGCGTCCGCAACGGCGGCAAAATTTCGCATTTTGCCTATTTTCAACCTTGCAGACAGGACAGAGAAAAACCAAGAGTGCCCCTTATGAGCTTTAGCTGATTGTTAACCTGACTTGGACTAGTTTATACGACGAGAATGCAGGGAGAAAGGACGGAATAAGAACCGAAAAATATCGTCGAAACGATAGATTAATGCGATATTGGCGCAGATCATGAACAATCTGTAGAGTTTAGCTATATTAGGTGCCCCGGAGTCTTACTGAGTATGAAACGCCACTTCCAGTTGCCTGGCAAAACAGAAAAACGAAGATCTGTCCTGGCATTCGCCTTTGTATTCGCCCTTGCGGCGGCGGCATCGGTGACCCAGGAAATGAAGGCTCATTTTTCCCAACCAGAGACCTTCATTGCCAAGCCATACGTGCAGTTGGGGCAGGGTCAAGTAAGAAAATCCAGTAAAGCAGACAGTAGCGATCAGTCTCAGGTCAGCCACGACATTCTCTTTCTTGCTCGTGACGACAAACACGAGTGGGAATTGGAATACAAGTCTCAAACATCAAAAGGTTGGGCGAAGGGAGAGCCTTTCAAAAAAAGCGTCCTGGAAGAACAGCAGGTGGAGGCAGTCACGCTTTTCTCTTCAACCATCCCTGATTTGCCGGCTGGAAAACCTTTCAGCTACCGGATTTTCAGAGACGGCATGGAAGTATTCTCCGCCACTGCTAAAGCGCAAGTGGCCGAAGATCAGCCCTTCAAATTCGTCGTCGCCGGTGACCTGGGTGCGGGCAGCCACGGGCAGCGGCGCATCGCTCAGAGAATCTATTCAGAGTCGCCGGATCTCTGGGTGATGCCCGGGGATCTTGTCTACAACATGGGACTACTCTCCGATTACCTGGCTCGCTTTTTTCCCATATTCAACGCGGACGAGTCGAAAGATACTCTGGGAGCGCCAATCATGCGCTCGACACTGTGTGTGCCCGTAATAGGCAATCACGACATTGCACAGAGCTTGTTTCTTTCTCCGACGAACCTAAATCGCATGCATGATGCGCTCGGATACTTCCTGGTCTGGTCAGCACCTTTGAACGGACCGCTTACTCAATTCCAGGGACCGAATGTTTGCCCGATCGTGGGCCACGCCTCAAGAATATCGGCGTTTTCCCATGGTGCCGGAAAGCGTTTTCCCCAGATGGCGAATTATTCTTTCGACTTCGGAAACACCCACTGGATAGTGCTTGACGGCAACTA
The DNA here is from genome assembly GCA_041911975.1 of bacterium. Lineage (GTDB taxonomy): Bacteria > Cyanobacteriota > Vampirovibrionia > Obscuribacterales > Obscuribacteraceae > QKMZ01. The sequence continues at coordinate 2,318 of JAYRNY010000160.1, forward strand.
TTACATGGACTGGTCCAATCCGGAATTGCGCAAATGGGTCAGCGAGGATCTGGCTAAATCAAATGCAAAATGGAAATTTGCGACTTTCCACCAGCCTGCATTCAGCACCGATATCTATCACTTGAAAGAGCAGCGCATGCGGCTGATTGTAGATGTACTGGAAAAGGGTGGTGTGGACATCGTTTTTGCGGGACACGCTCACAATTATCAGAGAACATTCCCGCTCCACTTTCGTCCGGCCACAGGCAAGCTCAATCATGATGGTACCGTACATGGTACCATAGCCCTGGACAAGGCTTATGACTCAACCGACAACACGAAGCCGAACGGCATCATACATATCGTTACAGGAGCAGGTGGAGCCAGGCTTTACAGCGCCACGGACAATCTCGAAATTACGAAGATGGGAGACTTTCTTCTCAAGACTATCTCTGATTGTCATTCATACACCGTGTGCAAAGTAGACGGCGGCAAATTAACTGTCAGCCAAGTTTCCGACTCAGGAAAGGTGATCGACAAGTTTGCCATCAAGAAAGACTAGGGGCTTTTCCAAAGATTAAGGCAAGCTGCAGCTGGGCA
>JAYRNY010000161.1:0-4668 GCA_041911975.1 bacterium
ACATCGTTCAATTCTGTAATCGAGTAATTGTATTGAACAAAGGCGTCGTTGTTGGAGAAGGCGATCCGAGGGAAATGATCGTCCTTTATCGCCAGGAAATCGCAAAGGTCACGGCTAAGTCCACGCCTGCTTCTGCCGCACCGGCTAAACCTGCAGTTGCACCAGCTCTCACCACCTAGGCCAAATGTCCAACGTGCCGAAAATCCTTGCCATTATTCCTTCGCTGATCGCGTCTTGCCAGATAAACGTGCTCAAACCGCTCAATAAGCTGGCGGAGAGAGGCAAAGTAGAATTTCGCTGGAAGCTGGAGACCAAGGCGGACGTCACTGATGTCGATTGGTGTGACCTGGTTATATTCTGCCGCAATACGGAGCCTGCTTATGGGCATCTGCTCAATGCCGCAGTGTGCGCGGGCAAGCCAATCATCTTCGATCTCGACGACAATTTCTGGGATATTCCCTTCGATACTGATCCGGAACTGGCTCGCTATCACAGGCTTCCTCCGCGGCTGGCGCAGTTGGAGAAGTATCTATCTTTTTCCAGTCTCGTCAGGGTCTACAGTCCGGTGCTTGCCGAGCGCGTGCGTGCATTCAGCAACAAGATCAAAATGCTCAAATCCGGTTTCGATTTCTCGCTGGTCTCTCAAAGCCCGCCACCGGCCGGCAGTACGACAAGCATCGTTTATGCGACCAGCAGAATAGTCGACGACCAGTATCATGAGTTTCTGGCCGGCATCATTCGTATTCTCGATGTGTACCAGGACAGAGTGTCGCTCACCATATGCGGTTGCAAACCCAGAGAGCTGGCTGCCCGTAAAGGTGTGAAGCTGATTCCGCTTTTCCCTGACTATGACAGGTTTTTGATGGACTTCTACGCGCAAGGCTTTGACATTGGTCTGGCGCCTCTTCCCAACACGGTATTTCACCGATCGAAGAATAACACCAAATTTAGAGATTATGGTGCCTGCAGAGTGGCAGGCGTCTACTCGAATATTGATGTCTACTCTTCATGTATAGAAGATGGGCGCACCGGAATTCTGGTGGATAACACGCCGGAAAGCTGGTTTGCCGGTGTCGCCAGGCTGATTGAAAATCCGCAGTTGACCTCAAGTATCAAAGAGCAAGCATACAAGCACGTCTACGACAACTATCGCCAGGAGCTGGTGGAAGATGAATGGCTTGTGGACATCGCCTCTGTCCTCGCGAACCAGTCAGGACAATGTGGACCAATTGTCGAAACGAGAGATGTGAGAGTGCGCTCCGACTTCTTCGGCTTATACGGAATACGCATACCAGGCGAATCTCCCGACGGACAGAAAGTCGGCAGAATTTTGCTCGAAGTGCTTACCCCGGATGGATACACTTTGCGGGAAGCGTCGAATTCGAATTTGACCTACTGCGAAAATGGCGACATCGAGATCAACTTCAATCCAATCGCCAATTCCAGGCGGCAGGAATTCATCTTCAGGCTGATTACCTTGCCTGATGAGACCGGCTCTGCATCAGGCTGGCTGCCTCCCAGCGGCTATATGCAGATGTTGTACAAAGCGGGCGATCTCGTAGGGGCGGGGGTTGAAAACTGATGAACTCCCTGGGAAATATGGTTGCATTTGTTGTTGAGTCCGGTCCGGAATACGGGCAGGACAAGTCGGGCTTAGACGCTCCAGAGGCGAGATTTGACAATCAAGATCGGGCTGCGTTGATCGAGCACATTCAAAGTCTCGAGTCAGAGCTCAACCTTGTCCGAGAGAAGAGTAAGTTTATTGCTCAAGAACTCGACCTTTTCAGGCAGCGCCGGGCGATCTTCTGGTCTGACCGGTTTAGAAACACCTTCGATGCGTGGAGTCTTTTGAGTCAAGGGTTCCAGAGGCTGAAGGATGACACTGCTATTTTTGCCGGCAATCTCAAAGGTTTTCGCCTGCAGCCCAGCTTGAGCATGTTGCGTGTTGCATATTTGAGCTACAAAGTACGGCTGACTTCGAAAAATCTGACCGGAGTGCTTCTTGCGCCGGTTGTCGAGTTTCCCTTGCAAAAAGGCGAAATCGTCTTGCAAATCCTGGGGGAAAACAGAGAGCTGCTCGTGGAAACTTCGGTCAGCGTGACCGAGATTAGCGATGATGGACCGGTTGTTTTTCGCTTCCCTGCGGTGGTTGATTCAGACTGTCGTGATTTGATTCTGCATGTCTTTGTGCAAAATGTGGATGTGCCTGTGCGCCTCCTGGAAATGCGCAAGTATGCTCTTTCAGGTTTCGGAAGCCTCTCGACAAAATGCTTTGCCGGATTCATTTTTTCCGGCTGAAAATGACCTCTGGCGGCTAATTGCTCTTGGGCGCATGTTTTGCTGAAACCTTCAAAACACGCTTCACCTTTTGCCATTTATTCCGGAGTTTCCAAAAACCGCTCGACTCCATCTGGCGAATCCTGTCCCGCAAGTTTTGCAGCTCTCTTTTGAGCTCCATCTCCGGTGTGTCGTCTTCAATTAACTGTCTCAGCTCCGCGAATCTGTGCAGGATGAAGTCAAAATTTTCAACATAAAATTGGCGATGATTTCTTGCTATCCGCTCGAACATTTCAATCTTTTGTGCGGCAGTAAATCGGTTTGTTCGAGAATCGAGCTCTTGCCTGTAAAAAAAGAGCGGTTCGGGAATTCTTACTACTGTTTTCTTCAACTCGATGATCGAAAGCCAGAAATCATGGTCTTCCCAGCCGTGGGTCATGTTCAGATTGTAGCCGCCGATCTTTTGCCAGTCGTCTTTTTTGAAGAGAGCCGCTGAGAAAATGAAATTGTCCAGCAGAATATCCGGAAAGTTATACGGTGGCAGCTGCCAATTCTCATTGCGATTTCCGAAGTATTGCGCGTCGCAGTAGACAATGCCCGCATTTTCTTGTTCGAGAAAAATCTTCTGCGCCTTTTCAATATATGTCGATGCAATTTTGTCGTCGGCATCCAGGGGTAAGATCAGCGCGCCTTGCGCATTTTCAATGCCAAGATTGCGGGCTGCCGAAGGACCGCCTCTTTCTCTTTCCAAGAGCAAAATATTCTTGCTTCTGAGGAAATCGAGTAGTTGGTCGTCTGGCCGTTGGTCCGATCCATCGTCAACTACGATAATTTCCGTATCGTGATGGGTCTGATTGAGTGCGCTTTCCACGGCATCTTTCAAGTAATGCCAGTGATTGAAGCAAGGAATTACAACCGTTACTTTCATTAGTATCCTTGCATTACGTTGCCTTGCCCAATTGCCAGAGTTGGCTTTGACTTAAATATGCGCGAGTTTCGATCAAGCTTTCCGGAGTGCCGATGTCATAGAAGCGACGGTTGACAGCATATCCTCCCATCTCAGATTTTTTCGTCATCGAGCGGAATATTTGATCCAGATCGAAACTATCTTTCTTCACAGCTTTGGCGTGTTTCGCAAACGCATCCTTATCGAAATAAGTCAGTCCGAAATCGACGAAGTGCATATTGGCGGTCGGTTTCTTCTTATCGTACTTGAGCAGTTTGCCTGATTCCTGGTCGAATTCGCAATTGCTGGGCTGCCACTTATTGTCGTTTTCCAGCACGGTCATCATCGCCTTGAACTGGGAGCTCTTGAATGCGTTGTACACTGGAGTCATGGAAATATCCAGGTAGGTATCGCCATACATGACGGCAAAGTCGCCATCTACCTCGCTCAAAGTTTTTTTGACTGCAGCGCCTGTGCCCAGCTTCGCCTTGCCGTCACGGCTGTAGGACACATTCATTCCAAACCGGCTGCCGTCGCCGACGAAATTTTCTATCTGTTCAGCCAGATGATGCACCAGTAAAACCACTCTGCTCACACCCTCGCGCTTGAGAAGGTTGAGCACGTGGGCGATGAAGGGCTCGCCGCCGATATCTATCATGGACTTTGGTATATCTCCGGTCAGCTCTGCCAGCCTGGAGCCCGTGCCGCCAGCCAGAATGAGAAAAGGGACACTTTCCAGGGTCAGGGTTGGCTGGTCGATTAATTCAGTGGATTCGGTTGGTTTGGGTGATTCAGTCGGTTCGCTCATGGCAATGCCCATAGTGTCGATATCTGAGATGCCTTCGCCGCAATTGTCTAAGATTATCAAGTTTGAAGAAAGGCTTTAGAACTAGCTAATGCGCGTTTTATCTCTGCTTGTGCAGGTATGCTTGTAGACTGGAAAGCTAGTGTCTTAGCCAAAGCTGAGCTAAGTGGCTGATTTGAAACGGTATGAGTGATAGAGTTTTAATTTTGGGCGGCACCGGAATGCTTGGGCACAAGCTGAGCCAGGTGATAACTAGGCAAGCCCAAACATTCGTAAGTGTGCGAGATGAATCGCTGGTCAGAGCACATCCGCAATTCTTTGCCGGTGCGACCATAATCAGCTCTGTCAGTGCCCAGGACATGGACAGTCTGAAGCGGGCCTTTTCAAAAGCTGAGCCGACTGTGGTAATCAATTCGATTGGTATCGTAAAACAGCTGGACTCAGCCAAAGACGCTGTAGTAAGCATCGGCGTAAACGCCCTTCTTCCTCACCAGCTGGCTGAGATGTGCTTTAAAATCGGCGCCCGCCTGATCACCATTTCGACTGACTGCGTTTTTTCGGGGACAAAGGGCAATTATCTGGAGTCGGATACGCCCGATGCAGATGACCTCTACGGTCGCTCAAAGCTGCTTGGAGAAGT
>JAYRNY010000162.1:0-8118 GCA_041911975.1 bacterium
CCTGTTAATTTCATAAACAAGCCCTCCCCTTAGCCTGTTCGTGACAACGCCAAGCACTTTGGCGGTTTTTTCGTCACTCGATTTTAGAAACTGAGACACAATGGCAGACGTAGAAACTCCTCAGCCCAGACAACGCGAGCAAGAAGTTGCACCCGAACCGGAAAGGGTCGCCACCCAGGCTTCTACTGTCGCGTTCGATGACGCATCCAAGCTCACAGCCAAAGACACCAATGAAAAAGACCCGATTCAGGATGCTTTCCTGCGGGGCGATAACTGGATGAATTTTGGCGTGCTCAATAAGGGCGACATCAGAACCGCCGATGACGTCATGCTAGGCGCCAGAGGGATAGGCGCCGACGCCGCGCTCACACCCCAGGACGAAGCGCTGAAGGCGGCTCGCGGTCTAAAAGGACTGATAACGGCGGCAGACCTGCGCGTTAAAAATCCTGAAAAAGGAATTGACTATCCGCAGGTTTTGGCGGGCGGCGGCGAGAAGCTGGTTTACAAGCCGCAGGAGCGCGAGGATAGGCTGCACACGCTGACACGAAGGCCGGTCGACGGTGGCTCTGAAACGACCAAAACATTCGGCGATAGATCGGACGGACTTAAAAGCGAGCGCCGGCTGGAGACCAAGACGAGACAAGAACTCGAGCAAACATACGATCCGTCCAAGAACAATGCTGGTCTTGCCAGTTTGCGGGCGCTGCGCGAAGGCGGCAAGGATACGGTCACGGCTCAATTTGAAGGACGAGCGGATGGTCTGAAGAAAGAAGTGCGTGCAGTCGACCCAAATGGCGCCACGCGAATTAGAGAATATGCCGACGGGCGCCGCGAAGAAGTGAGCGTCACCAAAGACGGAAAGAGAGAGCAGAAGTTCTTCGATTCCAACGGCAAGCCCATGACTGGCGAGAAATTCCAGGAAGGGCAGAAAGCCCTGGAAGCAAAAATTAAGACCGAGATAGCCGCCTCGCCGGAAAAGGGTGCCAAGCCGGAGAAAGGCACTCAGCCGGAAAAAGTTGAAGGCGAGGGTGTCACCCTTCCTCCATTGAAGGCTGGTTGGGGTCCGTATCAAGCGCTTGAGCAGTTGCAGCGCGAAGGCAAGATCAATCTCACGCCGCAACAGATGAAAAAGGAAGCAGAGCGAATTCGCGATCGTGAATTCGCCGAGCGTGGCATTGGCAGTTTCAAACAAAATGAAAAGCTGGAGTTTTACTCCCAGAAAGAGCTGGCTGAGCGCGGCAGAGCACCGCAGGAAAAGGGACCGGAAGGCGTCGAGAAGAGTACGCAAAAGCCGCTGGAGCGACAAACCAATATCGAACAGCGCCTTGCCGACATAAAGAAAGCACTCGACCCGGCAACGCCGAATACACCTGAGAACGCTGACATGCTGCGCCGCCAGTTGCGCGATCTCACTCCTCAAGAAATTCAGAAACTCAAAGCCGGCTACGACAAGGACAATCCCAATGCGCTCGGCGACGCCATAAAAGACAGATTCTCTAAGATGAACGGTGGATTGGACCGCCACGCTCACAGATGGGCTGAAGTCGAAGGGCATTTGAAGAAAACTGGCAAGCCCGGCGAGGACGCCGCCATTCAGTTGCGCGTCGACGCTCTGGAGGCGAAGTGGGCTGGTTATGACGGCAATCGCAGTTTTGACGCAATTCAATCCAACACCCGGCGTACACTTCTCGGCGCGACTGAAGAGCAAAGAAAGGGCATGGATGCCGCTCTTGGCTCCCTCTACGGGCAAGGCGGTTTGTCGGAATTGTATGAAAAGGGACCGGGCAAAAATCTTACTTACACGGGCAACCATTGGTATTCCGGAGAGGATAAGTTCACCAAGCAAGTTCTCGATATCGCCACCAAGAAAGGCGTCAACGAACGCACTCCGGAAGAGCAGGCTGGTCTTCTCAATGCTGCTTTGAAGACGCGCAATATCGACAATTTCAGAGACGTAGCCAACAAAGAATCAATGACCGAAGCCGGTCGCAAGTACTTCCTGGAAAACGGTGGACTAGACAAGATCAATGAAAAACAAATAGTAGGCAAGGGCGCCCCGCAAAATGTTTTCTCTGAAATTCAAAGAAAAGAACTGGAAGATCTGGCGCGCAAAGGCGAAGAAAGTCCGATTACGCAATTCAAGAAAGCAATCGGTACTTTCAGCAATACAGAAACCGCTCTGCAAAACGGCGTGGAGCGTATTGCTCAAGATCCCAAACTGCGGCAGTTGTACCTCGACGGGCGCGAACTGGCTGATCCTAAGAAAGGACGCGAACCGAAAACCGAGCAAGAAAAACAAGCGCTCGATTTTTACAACGAAGCGCAAAAGACCTTCAAGTCTGCTTACTATTTTGGCTCAGAACGCAAAGCGCAAAATTTCGATTCTCAAATAGTCAATGGCACGAAAGGCGCATTGTCCAATGGCATATTCGCTGACCTTGGCGCAAGCAACTGGCAGCATCGCAGCGATTTGTTCAAAGCAGTCGAGGGCGCGACAGGCGATCAATTGAATTCTTTATTCAACGGTGCGCGAATTGATGAAAAAGGAAAGCCGCAATCTGATGCGCTCACCGACGACAAAAAATCGATAGACCTGGGTGTCAATCGTGATGTAAATCGCTCCGCCCTCAAGGACTTGTTGGATAAGAAAGTTGCCTACGGTGTTGAAGTCGGACAGATTGCCGACAAGATCAAAGACACGCCGCCCGGTCAGAAAGTCGACGACAAGATGCTGCAAGAATTGCGTGACAAGGTTCCCGCCTTCAAGGGAATGTCGCCTGAGAAGATGCAGCAAGTCGTGGAAGGCTACAGGCTTGACCAGGCCGTAAGAGACAAGACTGTTGAACCTGGCAAGTTGAGCAAAGCAGAGCAGCAACAGCTCGTGGCGTATAGAAACATCAACGCCGAGAAGAGCCCGCAAGAAGGCGCGTTGAAAGGCTTCCTGCAAGGCAGAGAAACGCAGCGCACTATCGACGGAATTTTGAACGCTACTGGCGAATCGGCAGGCACGCGCGATCGCAAGATGAATGAGTACATTCAGAGTCTGAAGCCGGAAGATGCCCGCAATCTGGACATCTTCCGCAACATCCGCAACGACGCGGTGCAAACCAACGTCAAGCGCGATCTCAAAGAATCTCTCGGCGATGCCAAAGATCAGCAGGCTTTCATCGCTGCTCTCACGGGTGCTACACCGGCAGAGCACGAGAGGATCAAGAACGACCCTGCTTATCAGAAAGAAATTCGCGAATTGGCGGAAAGGGGAGCCACAAATTCGGACAGCAAGCTGGCGACTCGCATGATCCTCGATAGCTATGTAAACGGTAAACCGCTTAGCAAGGCAGAAAGCGCAACAGTAAATGCGCTGGAAAAAGTTGCCAATCAAGATATGGGTGTTTGGGACAAACAGAAAGCCATCATCGGTTCGCTCAAAGAATCACTGCGTGGCGATAAAGACGGCAGCCTCGCTAGAGACTTGCTTGCCAACGAAACGACAAAGGGTGCGCTGTCTCAAGCTATCGGCGGTGAAAGAAAGTTCTCCTCGGTCATCGAACCTCTGCTCAAGACCGGCATGGTTCCTGTTGCTCAAATGGAGAGAATTTATGGCAAAGGCGGTCCCGAGCTATTCAAAGCTGGAATTCTCGAAGCAACTCCTCAAGGTCTGAAACACCTAAACAGTCCGGAAGGACAGGCTGACAGAGAAAGACTGCTCAAAGGATTGACTCCGGAAGGCAAATCGCTCGCCGAGAAGATCATCAAGCAGGGCGAAGTAAAACCTGAAGACACGCTGCGCGCGTTCACTATTGGCTACGAAAAGCAAGATGTAGCTCTGGAGACGCTCAAAGGCTTGCCCGCACAGCAGCACATTGACGCTGTTCGTAGCTACAACAAAGCATTCGGCAGCAACTTGCAAGAAGACCTGCTGAAGGTTGTCGACCAGGATAATAAAGCGACCGTGACCTTGCTGGCCACGGAGAATCAGCTGACCGGCGAGCAGTCGGTCGTGCGCTCTCGCGAAGCGGTGACGAACAGCACCACAACCTGGCTGGGGCATCAGAGCCTGAAATACGACTCGACTATCTACCGCAGTCTCTCCGATGTCATTCTCGCCGACAGGCAGTACAAAGGTCAGGTCCCGCCTGATGTGATGGATAAGCGCATCAAGGAATTGGCGACCAGTCTCAAGAATTTCGAGGGGACAAAAGAAGAGCTCGCCCAGATGATCGTCGAGGGCGCAATAACCGTTGCTGCCGTGGCAGCCACGCCATTTACGGGCGGCACCAGTCTTTCTTATTTGCTGATGGCGGGCCGATTGGCTGCACTCAGTGGAGCCGGCGGATTGAGCGGTGCGCTGCTCAAAGCGCAATTGACCGGGAATTATGAGCACCTGGCAGGAGACATCGCCAAGTTCGGTTTGCTAACCGGTGCCAATCTGTTGGGCGGCGAAACTTTGACTGCATTGAGCGGACTGGGGACGAGAGCGGCGGCGAAAACCGTAGAAAAGACATTTGCAGAGCCCGCTATTGCAGGTGCTTTGAAAGGAACTTCACCGGCGGTAAGAGAACAGCTTCAAAAAGGACTGGCTGAGCTGATTCAGAACGGCTACACCGCCGGTGGTGTCAGTAATGCTGCTGTGCGCGAGCTGGTCGGCAAGGTGCCTGGGCTGGGCAAGGAAGCTCAAGACTTGCTGTCCAAGGGCTTAATCGACAATCTGAGCAAGGGAGTCAAAGAAGTTTCCACGGAAGGCATCAGAGGCACTGTAGATAAGCTGACCAGATTCGGCAGAACTGCCACGCTAGACGGTACCGCCGCATACATCGGCGATGTGACAGGCGAACTGGCAAAACAGGCCGGCAACGGCCAGATCGATGTCGAAAGAGCCCTGGTCGGCGGCATCAACAGCTTCTTCATCGGCACCGGCGCGCGAGGAGTGATCGACACTGTGAGAGCCGGGCGCGCCGCTCTTCGCCGTCCGGATCTTGATCGCAGCGTTCCTGCAGTTATCGATCCGGCACCGCATGAGGTCGGTCCTCATGTAAAACGCGCGCCCAAAGATGCGAAAGACCCTAAGATAGTCGACCTCGAGCCACATGAATACAAGTGGCTGGATGATCCGGCCGGTCACATCGAAGGACCTAAAAAGACAGGACATCCCAAGGATGCGGACACTGTTCCAAGACTGGAAGGACCGCCGGAAAGACTGAGTCTGGCTGCTCCCAAAGACGAAAGTCTCTTGAGAAAACCGGCAGCCCGTCCATTTGAAGCACCCGCCGACATCGAGAAAATCACACCTGAATATCTTAAGAAGCATGGTTTTATTGAAGAAAAATTTCCGCTCTTTTACGACGCGCGATATTTCAAGCATTTAGATTCAAAGGGTACTTTCGGTTTTGACAAGCAAGGAAGGCTCACAAACCTTCGCAACCACACTGCCGACTACCGTTTCGAATACGATAATAACCGTTTGAACAAGATTACTATCGATGCGCATGACGGTTTCGGCCCGGCGGTTTTCAACAGAATTCAGAAAGTCGATCATCCGCAGAGGAAAATCTGGCCGGACCACCTTTCCGACGCCAAAGATACGCCTGTAAAGCCCGGTTATGTCAGGCTGTACAAGTCGTTAGACGTGGAGGCTCCACCCGTCTTCAAGCCGCTCAGCAAAGAAGAAGTGCAGGCTTTTAAACAGCACAACGAGGTCGGTTCGGAGGAATACCGCTCCTTGAGGCAGCGTGCCTGGCTTGGTGATGGCTACCGTCTTGATCCGAAGAGTCTGGTAAAGCACACCGAAGCCGACAAACTTATGTACGTCGACATTCCGAAAGATGAATTCATCAAGATGCGCAAGGCCGCGGGTGACTCATTCTTTCCTTCTCAAACATTCAAGATTCCTGATGAATACGTTGCCAATCTGCGTGAGCACATTTTGTCGCCTTCAAACCCGCATGCGCACGGCGACAGATGGGAAGTGAGAAAAGGCAACGGCGTTTCCGAAGTGATCAACGGACGTCCGCCATTGCAAATTGATGGTCATGGAAAAGTCGATCTTGCTGATTTGGCAAGGGGAAAGCAGTTCTTGCCTGAAGTCATTCGAGAGCCCTTCGAGGTCAAAATCGTAAATTACGGCGCCTCTCCAGAGTATGTCGCGAAAGTACAAGAAGCGCTCAAATCGATGCCGCTTCATCTCAGAGCAAAATTGAACGAAGACGGAGTGACTGTGCGGATTGTCGGTCGGGCCGGAGATCTGAAATCCCCATCTGACCTGCGCGATGGACTGAGAGGCTGGCATTTCGGTGCCGATGGCGAGAACAGCCAGGGACATTTTAGTTGGTTCAGGAAAGATATCGTCATGCCCGAGTATTCGCTCAATTCTCGCCATGAATGGGCGAGCAACCTGAAACAGGTTGACGGAACTGTTTACCACGAAGCAGGTCATGCGCTGGACGGTTCTTTAAGGAGAGCTTCCGCAACGCCTGCATTCGTGGAGGCATACATGAAGGACATCGAGGCGCTGGGCGCTAGAAGCTGGCTGGGCCGCCAATTGGCTCGTGTTCCTAATCCCAGCAAAGTTGATTATTTCCTGGCTAAGATGTCCGATGAAGTTAAGCAGAATGGTTTGAAAAATGTAGGCACTCAAAAAACCATTGCCGATGCGCGTGACGAAGTTTTTGCCGAACTCTTCGCCGTGATGCAGGGACGCTCGACGACTGGTCTTTCCGGCGAGCGCTTCAAGCGCGCCTTTCCCAATTCTGCAAAAGCAATGGATGATCTTCTCAAGTCTCTGGAACCCAATCCAGCAAGAATTCACTCGCGTCATACCGCAGAGTCGTTTGAGCCACCGCCCGTGGGATCTTCGCGTCTGAGACACGCGCACGTGGATGATGCAACGCCTCATGAAACGCCGCACGAAACACCGGTCAGGCAAGTAGAGCGTTTGGCCGGCGCAGCCGTTGCAGACGCCGCCGCACCCATAGGCATGAAGATTCCTATTGAATTATCGGGAGCATCTCCAGAGTTTGCGCAAAAGGTTCAAAAATTCGTCGCTGCATTGCCGCCGGAGCTCGCCGAACTTACCGCTCAGGGCGGAGTTAGGATTCGCGTGGTAGGAAACATCAAAGACTGGTCTAACGATGCGGCAGTGTTGGCACAGCCGATGCGTGGACAGCCTGGCAGGACAATGGCTGACAGCCGTGGATTTTTCGATCCCAACCCGGGCAAGAAGGAACTCGTCCTGGTCGAGCGCGGACTCGACGGCAAAGAATTTTGGCCGGGCGATGCTGTCAATGGCCTGATTGCCCACGAATTTGGACATGGTGTCGATGATGTTGCACTTTCTCACGTCCTGAAATCACCAGCCTTCGCACGCACGGCAGCTATGGCCGATAGGCATGGAGTGCAGAACATCTCGGATACCATCGAATTCAAACATGCAATCTTCAAAGATATGCAACACCTTTCACAAGTGCTTGCAGGAAAGAGCGAAGCCGAAAGAAGTGAGATTGCAAAACAGCTGAGCTACTACCTCGGAAACAACGGCTATTGGCTGGAATCATTTGGTCTTAAAGGCATCGGCAGTCACACCGACGATCTTCGCTTTCACGATCCGAAGACTCGCATTCGTCAGTTTGGTGGACGTCATTCCGATGCGCGTTCGGAAGTGTTTGCCGAGTTGCATAGCGCGCTTTTGACGGGTAATCATCAATTTCTGGAGCTCTTCCCGAACTCTGCAAAACTGTTGCGCGATCACGTCATTCCTTCCGAGCAATTGGCTTCGATTTCAGACTTGAGCGCAGATAAGCTGAAGTCGCTCGGCCTTTCTAAAGAAAGCCGTCCATTTCCCAGTAATCCAGAGATCGTCAGACTGTCATCGACTGACGATTCCACCACTGCATTCTTTGTAAACGGTCGTATCCAACATCTGACCAAGTCCAACCCGGAATATCGAATGGACTTTACTTACGGATCTGATGGACAGCTCACTGGTGTTCGCTCCAACGACTTCACCGTTGAATTGGTCGGTGATAAATGGCAAAAGAGATTCCTTACTGGTCCCAACAGAAAAGAGGTTCAATTGGATGGACCGCCCGCGTTGAGAAGAATTGGGCTGGGACTGATTGTGTC
>JAYRNY010000163.1:0-2765 GCA_041911975.1 bacterium
TGACCTGCAAAAGGATATTGTAGATATCTGGGTGTGCTTTTTCAATTTCGTCGAGAACCAGCACAGTATGCGGTGTTTTGTTGATGGCGTCTGTGAGCAATCCACCTTGATCGAAGCCTACATATCCTGGAGGTGCTCCGATCAATCTGGACACCGTGTGTTTTTCCATGTATTCGCTCATATCGAATCTGAGGAAATTCACACCCATTACTCGCGCCAACTGTTTCGCCAGTTCTGTCTTACCAACGCCGGTCGGACCGGAGAACAAAAACGAGCCAATCGGTTTTGTCGGATGGCTGAGGCCGGCTCTCGACAGTTTGATCGCTTTTACGACTTGCTCGATAGCATGGTTTTGCCCGAAGAGCACGCCCTTCAATTCCTGCTCGAGATTTTGCAGTTTTTCCTTATCTGAACCAGAGACCGATTTCGGCGGTATCTTAGCCATCGAAGCGACGACGAGTTCAACATCATGCACGGTAATTTCTCTCGATGGACGATCCTTCTCGTCCATGAGTTTTACCGAAGCGCCGACTTCGTCCATAACATCAATGGCCTTGTCGGGCATGAAGCTGTCATTGACGTGTTTGCCCGCCAACTCTGCTGCTTGTGTAATGGCGTCATCGGAATATGTCACGCCGTGGTGCTCTTCGTAATACGACTTCAGTCCCTGCAGGATTTTGATCGTGTCTTCAATCGAAGGCTCAGTGATGTCCACCTTTTGGAATCGTCGAGCAAGTGCTTTATCCTTGTCGAAGGCTTGCTTAAATTCAGGATAAGTGGTGGCACCAATGCAGCGGAGTTCGCCGGAGGCAAGTGCCGGTTTCAAAATATTGGATGCATCCATGCTGCCGCCGCTGACTGCGCCTGCGCCGACAATCGTGTGAATCTCATCGATGAAGAGAATCACTCCGGGAATATCTTGCAATGCCTTTATCACTGATTTCAGGCGCTGCTCGAACTGTCCGCGGAATCTGGTGCCGGCAAGCAGTGCTCCCATATCGAGGGAGTAGACTTTGCAGTCTTTCAACGCATTTGGAACTTCACCGCGCTGAATCTTCAAGGCAAGACCTTCAGCAATCGCTGTTTTTCCGACGCCGGGATCTCCGACATATACAGGATTATTCTTACGACGTCTGCACAAAATTTGAATTGTGCGTTTGACTTCGTTTTCTCTGCCTATAAGAGGATCAATCTTAGCTTTTGCTGCACGCTCGATTAGATCGGTCGTATAGGCTTCCAGGGGATCGCTCACGGCTCTTCCAGAGTCGTCATCATCACCGTTTCAAGTAAAGCCCTCGCCCTCTTCTTCGGGTTTGGCTCCTTTGCCGGTTCCTCTTCCCGCCTCGACTTTCGAGATGCCGTGCGAAATGTACGACAGAACATCGAGACGTGTTATACCTTCATTTTCAAGCAGAAAAACTGCATGCGAGCGTTTTTCCTGAAACATCGCCGCCAGGACATTGCCACTGTCTATGGTGGTCTGAGCCGACGACTCCGCCTGCATGTATGCGCGGGTCAAGACGCGCTCGAGAGCGGCTGTGTATGACGGCATCGCATCGACGCCGTTGGGCAATTGCTCCATATTTTCATTGAGGAATTTATCCAGCTCTGTGCGGATATTTTTGACGCTGCCTCCGCAGGCTCGAATAATGTCGCAGGCGGACTTATCTTCCAACAACGCATAGAGAAGATGTTCGAGCGTCAGATACTCATGTCGCCGCTTTGCTGCTTCTGCAAGCGCCAGATTGAGAGTGTCTTGTAATTCCTTAGAGATCATTGGGGTTACTCTTCTTCAGTTGTGCACAGGAGCGGAAATTCATTGAGTTGAGCCAGTTCGCTGACTTTTGTGCATTTGGCTTCCGCTATTTCGAATGGGTAAACACCGGCAATTCCTAGCCCTTGCTGGTGCACCGCTAACATTATCTTAACCGCGTCATTTTGGTTTTTGTGGAAAACAGTCTCAAGAATAAAAACCACGAATTCCATGGTGGTGAAATCGTCGTTGTGCAGCAGTACCTTATATAGACGTGGCCGCTTTGGCTTCGTCTTCTGGTCCTTTTGGACGTCGAGTTCGTCGTCCAGGTCCTGTCCCGGCTGTCCTTTTGCCATCCTCGCCCTTTTTACCCCAAAGATTAAATGCGGCTGTCCAATGCATACCCATGATAAACCGCTGGAGAACACATAGCTTGAGCCCGCCGGGTTGGGCTTTTCAAGGTTTCGGACCATCTTTCGTTTCCGGCAATCTACAGGGGCGTCATTCTTGCCGCCCATCCCTTCCGGGCTGATGCCTCCGGTAACCTCGGTGTGCCCTGGAAACTTCAGGGATACGCCAGTTGACTCTCTTCGCAATTTAAGATATCTTGAAATCAAGATATTTGAAGTCAAGGGAAAGTGGAAGAAAACATTACGATGGCAGACACCGAATCAGAAAAGACCGGAAGCATCACCGGAGCCAAAATCTGGCTTTCCTTGTGGAAATCCGGCCGGTCCGTCGAGAGCCACGCGCTGGCCAGCATTGCCAGCCTGAGGATGAGTCTCACAGATTTTGCCGTGCTGGAAGTGCTGCTTCATAAGGGTCCTTTGCCCGTTAACACGATTGGCAAAAAGGTACTGCTGACGAGCGGTTCCATTACAACTGCGGTTGACCGTCTGGAGGAAAAGGGGCTGGTCGAGCGACTCGATGATCCCACTGACAGGCGCGTACGGTTGGTGAGTCTGACCAAAGAAGGAACCAAACAGATAAAGGTCGCGTTTGCCGAACACCA
>JAYRNY010000164.1:0-1820 GCA_041911975.1 bacterium
CTGCTCGTTGCTCGCCAGAAGATACAACCACAGCGAGAGAAAGAGAAAAGTCGTGCAGACGCTGTCGACGCGGGCAATAATCCAGCTGACCACTTCCGGGTGCAGGGGATGGCAGGCGAAAAGCCCAGCGGCCAGTAGCGCTGTTAAAAGTCTGATCTTCTTTTCCAAAACAGGAAACATGCTGTTCAGGGACAGGAACAGAAACACTGAGCTGAGCGTCTGGTAGAAGAAGTTGGAGACGTGAAAGCCATTTGGATTGGCTCCGTAAAGGAGGTAATCGCCGGCAAGAGTGATGGAAATCCAGGGACGGTAGAAGCTGGTGCCGAGAGTTTGCATCCAATTCGAATAGAAATTTTTGGCAAGCAAATGGGCATTCCCATTGAAGACGGATTTCAAATAATCGACATGGGCAAAATCGTCCGCCAGGAAATAACCGCGCAAACTGCCGTGAAATGCGGCTAAATTGAGAAGAACAATGATGAGAATTCCGCCCAAAAGAAGCATCAACGATCCGTTACCGCCGGATTCGCATGTGGGCGCGGGCAGACCTCCACTTGCGGCATTGGTGGCTTCGGGGGTGGGCTTTTGAACGTTTTCTATCACCGTGAAGGCGGGCTCCGCTCACAAATTCGCGTACATAAATCGGTGCAATTGCCAGGTCGATTATTGCTTGAATTGGCTCTGACTGCGTGAGTTACACATCAGCAGGGCTAGCCAGAAAGGGAATTTCTTGTTAGAAAAATAATAGGAGAGCATGCGAATTTGAATTTTAAGTAATATCCAGGCACATAGCCAAACAGGTAAGCTTTAGTAACTAGCCAAGTGGGACGATTCGGACACCGATTTTTCATGGAAGACCCAACTCCCAATCTAAATCCAAACCCAAACCCGAACATGAGCGACGACTCGACGCTCACATTCCCGGACGGATTCATCTGGGGGGCTGCCACGTCTCATTTTCAGGTGGAAGGGCATCCGGTAGAAATCAAAAATCAACTCTCGGATTGGTCCAAATGGGCGTCTATTGCCGGCAAGATTGCCGACAGCACGACCGCCAACGATGCCTGTGACTTCGTCTCCCGTTATCTGGACGACATCGAGCTCTTGAGTGGACTGAACCTGGGAGCTCTCAGAATCAGCCTCAATTGGGCGGTACTCTGCCCCGCCGATATAAGCGGCCGTAACGGCCAGGGCCGCAAACGGCTCAACCAGGAAGGTGTTCGCTATTACAAAAAACTGCTCTCAACCCTGAAAGAACGCGGCATTACGACGTTTGTCACCCTCTTCCACTTTTGCCTGCCGCAGTGGCTGGCTGAGGAAGGCGGCTGGCTCGGACCCAGAACTGCTCAGGAATTCGGTCGTTTTGCCGAGCTCGTGGCTAGCGAACTGGGAGAGTACATCGACTACTGGATCACCATCAACGAGCCGCTTCCATACGCCTATCAGGGCTATGTAGACGGCTCCTGGCCGCCCGGGCAAAAGCATCATTATTTGAATGCCTTCAAATGCGTGCACAACATGCTCGAGGGACATGCGCTGGCATACCATGCCATTCATAAGGTCATTCCTCAAGCGCAGGTCAGCTTTACGAACCACTGGCGTCCGTTTGTGCCGGTCAACAGATGGAATCCGCTCGACCATCTGGTCACCTACATGCGCAATCGCGTCTTCAATCACATGTTCCCACATGCGATCAAGACCGGCAGAATGCACTTCCCATTTCCTCTCACGCTGCGCTCAGCCATCAAAGAACTTTGCGTGCCTATCGAAGGACTCAAAGGGACCATGGACTATAGCGGCGTCAACTATTACACGCGTGA
>JAYRNY010000165.1:0-11828 GCA_041911975.1 bacterium
AAGTCGAGTTGGGCGGCGACGGCCAGATAGTAATAGATAAGAGCAAGAAATTCATACAAGAAAAAGGTGAATGGAACCAACCCGGGAGCTACATAGTAGTTTGATACCTGATGCCGACACTTGAGCAAGACAAAGAAGAAATAAAAGAGCTTAGCGATCGTATTGCCACAAGCCAAATTTGGCGCTCGATATTCAGGCACGGATTCGAGGATACGCAGCGCAATCGCGTCCTGCAAATGACAGCCGGCTTTCTTCTTCATACAAGGCCGGTAAAAGTGTGGACGCACGGCATCAGACTCCGTTACACCTGGGGGGCGGGTGGTCTGACGTTTCTCATGTTTGTCGTTGCCTGCGTAACAGGCGTGATTCTGATGTTCTACTATCGCCCCGTGCCCGAGTACGCGTATGCGGACATGAAATATCTCAAGTACGACATTCCATTCGGAATGTTCATGCGCAATATGCACAGATGGAGCGCTCACGCCATGGTCTTGCTCGTTCTTGTGCATATGCTGAGGGTTTTTCTTACAGGCTCCTATAAAAAGCCGCGGGAATTCAACTGGGTGATAGGTGTGTGTCTTCTGACACTAACATTGTTGCTTAGTTTCACCGGCTACCTGCTTCCCTGGGATCAGTTGTCAATTTGGGCGGTTACCGTCGGAACCAATATGGCCAGGGCGACTCCATTTCTTGGACATGAGGGGCCCTTTGCCGAGTTCTTGCCGTTCATTTCTCCGCGCTATGACGCGCGCTCTTTCCTTTTGGGCGGAACCATCGTCGCACAAGCCACGCTCCTTCGCTTCTATGTTCTGCATTGCATAGTCTTGCCCATATTCACCATATGGTTCGTGATGGTGCATTTCTACCGGATAAGAAAAGATGGCGGCATATCCGGACCGAATAAGGCGCTTGAGCCAGCTCTTGTGGCCATGGCAGCAAAACAGGCTGAAGCTGAGCCCCAGCCAGCCGAAGGGCAAGCTCGTCCTTTCAGTTCAGAAGCAAAGGGAGATGGTGCGGAGGACAAGCAATGACTGCTTCGACATCAAAGAAGAGTGATGCCGGTGATCAAGCCCAGTTGCCGGCAAAAGTCTTTGCTTGGCCCGGGCTATTGCGCATTGAGTCGCTGGTGGCATTGGCGGCAATCATAATTTTGTGCGTGTGGTCGATTACCATTGATGCACCATTAGAAGAACCTGCAAACCCAGCTATTACGCCTAACCCGGCCAAAGCTCCCTGGTATTTTCTGGGGCTGCAGGAATTACTCGTCTATTTCGACCCGTGGATAGCTGGAGTTGTCATCCCCGGGCTGTGCATCGTCGGTCTTATGGCCATTCCCTACCTGGACGTCAACAGCAAGGGAAATGGATACTACACGTTTAAACGCCGAGCCTTTGCGATTTCCACTTTCATGTTCGGCTTTCTCGGGCTGTGGATTATTCCTATTGTGATAGGAGTCTTCTTTCGCGGACCGGGCTGGAATCTATTTTGGCCCTGGGAGCACTGGGACATACACAAAGTAGTGGCGCAGAACAACGTCAATCTCGGTGCTCTTTTGGGACTAAGAGATTATTTTGTCGAGGCCGTATTCGGACTGTCATTTCTTGCCGCCTGGTATGTTGTGCCGCCGCTTCTATTCTGGAGGCGCAAGTATGACGAGAGCCCGACTCTTAAGGCTATGGGACTGACTCGTTACATTGTCACTGCGTTTCTTTTTCAGTCAATGATGCTTGTGCCATTGAAGATTTTTGCGCGCCTTGTCTTGCACGTGAAATATTTTTTAGTCCTGCCTTGGTTCAACGTTTGAGGGAGTGGCGATAGTGAGTAGAGTTGGGTTCAAGGATCCTGAAAAACAAGATTTTGGAAAATTGTTTCTGGTTTTGGGCGTACTTACTGTCGCCGTTTTGGTCTGGGAGCTGTACGAAGAGACCATTGGAAGACAGCCGTGGATCCGCTACCAGGACGAATTCAAGCAAATGGAAGTGGCCAAGCTGAAGCAAGAAATAGCTCAAGCTGAAAAAGCATTTGATGAAAAACAGAGAAAACTTGCCGGTGCTCCCGAGGACGCGGAGCCTACGAGCGTTGCCAAATTTCGCGCCGGAATCGCCCGCGTTGAGGAGTTCTTGCGCAGCCCTTCCTACAGGCAGATTATCGAAGAGAAAGAACGCCTCTCCAGCCGGATGAACGAGCTGTCGGGCGAGCACCGTTTTATCAAAGCCGATCTCGATGCCGCCTATTACAAGCGGGATCTGGCTGCAGAGCATGGTGACAAAGGCTCTGCCGTTTCGGCTGCTGAAAATGAAGTGCTTTCAGTGCAGGCGAAGCTGAAAGAGAACGAGAAAAATAATTCCGAAGTGGCCGAGTACCTGGCGGAAGTCTCGAAGAAGGTCGCTCTGGCCGAATCTACCCTTGCTTCCCTCAAACGCGGGCTCGACAAAGAGACAGGCGACCTTGCCAATCTCAAAGAGCGCCTCGTCAAGCTCGAGGCCCGTCCTGCCGCTATCCAGCAGGTTATCGTAAGCGGGCTGGGCGAGTATGAGCGTGTGGATCGCTGCATGACCTGCCATCAGGGTGTCGATCGCGCTGAGTTCGCCGATGCCGAAAAGCTGGTGTTTCGCACCCACACCAAGCACGCCGAGATCTTCAAGTCTCATCCTATAGATAAAGCCGGTTGCACGAGCTGTCATGACGGGCAGGGACGCGCGCTCAGTGAAAAGGAAGCGCATGAGGGAGACAAGCATTTTCACTTTCCACTCTTAAGTGGAAAGGCGGTGCAGTCTTCCTGCGTTCGCTGCCACGAAAATGCGCCGCTTATCGCCCAGGCCTCTAATACCAGAGAAGGTGCGGCGATTTTTCAGACCAGGGGCTGCGCGGCCTGCCATAAAGTCGACAGTTCCCCCTACCTGACAATTCCGCCTGTAAAACTGGGCCCCGATTTGCAGGCGATCAAGTTCAAAGTAAAACCTGAGTGGCTGGTCAAATGGATTCAAGATCCCAAGAAAATTGACAAGCGCACCTTGATGCCGGAATTCGGCGAGAAAGGAAAAGGAATGGAAGAAGGCGAAGCCATTGCGCTTGCTTCTTATCTGACCGATAGCTCATCGGCCCTGACGCTTTCAAGCGGAGCCGCCGAGTATGCAGCTACTCATAGTTCGACACCCGAGACTGTGGCCTGCGGCAAGCGCCTTTTCGAGAGCAAAGGCTGCCTCGGCTGTCACGATGTGGGAGCGAATCGCGCCACCGGTCCCAGACATGTGAGCCTTGACCGCATCGGGGAAAAGGTGGCGAAAACCTGGGTATTTTCATGGATTGAAAATCCACAGGCTATGTCCAAGACGACAATCATGCCTAAATTCCCGCTTGCCAAGGAAGAAGTCGCTTGCCTGAGCGATTATCTTCTCACGCTCAAGCAAGACAAAGCAGCTGGGGCGAAGGACACCGCTTTGGCTAAAGCCGTTTGCAGTGGAGAAAATGTCGAGAAAGGAAGAGCACTGGTAGAGAAGTATGGGTGCTACAGCTGCCACAACATACCAGGCTTCGAGCGCAATCTGGAGAGAATCGGACCGGAATTGTCCGACTTCGCAGCCAAGGATGAACATCTGCTTTTCTGGGGAAACAAAGATGTCGTGCCGTTCAACAAGCGCAACTGGGAAACCTGGACGAGAGCCCGGTTGAACGAGCCCAAAGCGTTTGAAACGGATCGAATCGCCGCGAACATGCCCAATATGCATCTTTCGCCGGAAGAGACGGACAAGCTAATGGTCTTTTTGAAGACTCTCAAAAGCGAAAGAACTATTGCCAAGCAGCATAGGCGCTTGCTCAAGCCGGGTGAGAAGGAACTGATTGCAGGAGAGCAATTGATCGATCACTATGGTTGCACGGGGTGCCACGCCAATTACGATCGGGAAAAGACAGAACTAGCGGGAGGCTTTCACCCACAGCCCCAGGTCAAGGATGGAAAGTTGGCACCCAATCTCAGCCCGGAAGGCGGCAGAGTGCGTGCCGACTGGCTTGCCGACTTTCTTTCCGCCCCTTACGTGATGAGACCGTATTTGCCGGCGCGCATGCCCGCGTTTCCTTTTCAGAAGGACGACAAGCAGGCTCTGGTCAACTATTTCCGCGCCTCAGCCACTGAGCCTGTCACCTCAGGCTTGCGTGAAACAGCGGTATTGTCGGCTCAGGTGAACGCGGATAGAGGCAGGCAGCTTCTATCGAAAAGGCAGTGCGTGACATGCCATATGGTTAACGGAAAAGAGTTGCCGGCGGGTAGCCCTGTGAAGTGGTATCACGACATGAGCGCGGCCCGGCGCTTGGCGCCGGATCTGGGCTCTGTGCCCAGAAAGCTAAATCCTCAGTGGGCCGAGCGCTGGATGGCGAACCCACACGCCATCATGCCCGATACCACAATGCCCAACGTGGCATTGACAAAAGAAGAGTCGTCTGCCATTCGAATTTTCCTGGCATCGGGCCAGGCTAGAAATCCACAAGCAAGCAAAGCAAAATAGACGGGGACAACCAACATGACCGATAGACAGAAAGCTAGAATCAGCCGCAGGCGCTTCATTACGGCTGGCAGCTTGTTTGGCGCGTTAGGTCTGGGCGCGGCTTACTCGCTCGCCGACGGCACGGGCATGCTGGAAACGCTGGAGCCGGTAGAGGCGAATTTCGTCGAGAACCCTCTCGACTTTTATCCAAAGCGCGGTTGGGAGAAGCTGTACAGAGATCAGTACGCATTCGACTACAAGGCCCGCACTATCTGTTCGCCTAACTGCACTCATTCGTGCGATACCACTGTGTTTGTAAGAGATGGAGTAGCAATAAGAGTAGAGCAGTCTTACAACACTCAATTGGCGGACGTCGATGTGTCCTGGAATCCACGCGGTTGCCTCAAGGGTTTCACAATGATAAGGAGGTTCTACGGGCCGACGAGAATTCGTTACCCGATGGTGAGAGTAGGGTACGCTGAAAAATATACCCGCAAAGACGGATCCCAGGGCATGAAGCCGCTTCCAATCGAGCGCCGAAGCGGTATGAGAGGTGATGGTAAATGGATAAAGGCGGAGTGGGATCAAGTCTACGAACTCATTGCCAGGAAAATTGTCGAGATAGCGGAAGACGACACGAATGCCTTTGTAGATCCGGAGACCGGACGCAAGTTCGACCCCATGAAGCGCGTGCACGTGTACCCGGCCATCCGCGCCGCCGGTCTGGTCACAAGGCACGCCTCTGCCTCGCGATTTACCTCGACACTGGGCTCTATGGAATACACCGAGTATGACTGGTATGCCGACCTGCCTCCCGGCCACCCGATTACTGCAGGCTATCAGACATCCGACCACGAGGCGCCTGACTGGCGCAATTCGAAGCTGGTCATGTCCATGGGCAAGAACCTCATCGAGAACAAGCTTGCCGACAATCACTTTTTGACCGAAAGCCTGGAGCGCGGGTCGAAGATCATCGTTGTCTCGCCTGATTACCAGCCGACCAATACCCGAGCCGATCTCTGGGTGACCATACGTCCCGGCACCGATGGTGCTTTCCTGCTTGCAGTGGCAAGAGAGTTATTCTCGTCGAGAAAGGTCAAGGAAGACTATGTCCGGGGCTATACTTCCATGCCTTTTCTTGTCAGGCAGGACAGCAAGAAATATTTGCGCTGGTCGGACATTAAGGCAGATACCGAGAAATACGATCACTCAGTCAAAGAGCGCAAGGACCGCCAAACGAAGTATGTAGAAAAGCAGTGGTGGGGTGACTTTGTCGTCTATGACGAGGCGACAGAGGATTTTGTCAAAGTCGCCCGCAGAGAAATAGGCAAAAAGATGACTGCTCAAAAACCCGCTCTGCGCGGCGAGTTTGAGGCGACCCTTTTGGACGGAAAAAAAGTAAAAGTAAAGCCTGGATTTCAATTGCAGATGGACTATTGCTCGTTTTTCACTCCCGAGCAAGCGGCTGAGATTTGCCAGTGCCATCCAGATGCAGTGCGAAAAGTGGCGAAACTGTTTTCCACCATCGGCCCTGCCGCCATCCATCAGGGGGAAGGAATCAACCACTGGTTCTACCAGAATCTCACCCAGCGCGCAGCCTATCTGGTACAGGCGTTATGCGGCAATTTAGGGCAGAGCGGAGGCGGCGTGAGCAACTGGTCGGGCCAGTACAAAGGGCCGAATTGCGATGGTGTGTTCAAGGTCTGGTGGAAGGTCCCTCTCGAGGGAAATAACCCACCCAATCCGGAATATACAAAAAAATGGCTCGACTACCCGCAAATAAATCCGGAGCACCGGCATTTCAATCAAGAGACGGGCAAAGAAGAAATTAGCTACGCGCTGCACCATCAACCGATGTGGACTGGTTATCCCATGTCTTTAGCCGGGCGATTTCCGCTTGATCCTGTCAAAGTCAGATGCTTCGATCGGGTTCGCCGCAGGGACGGCTCATTCTATGACCTGAAGAAAATCGGCGACATTGACAGAAGCATAGATCCCGAAGGCAAAATCAAGAGCGGTTACAACTATTTGCTCAATCGCGGCAAATCATACAGTTATGCGCCGCCCAAGTTCTGGTGGACTTTACATTGCAATTTCTTGAATCAGACCAAGGGGCAGCCGCATGTGCTGAAGAGCCTGGTCAAGCAGGACTATCAAAGAGACAAAGATCTGACTGCCGATCCGAAAAATCCGGATTTTCACTACCTGGATACGATAGTCACAAGCGACATGGAGATGACCTTCACTTGCGATCACTCCGACATTGTTCTGCCTGTGCCGAGCTGGTTTGAGCTTGATTATCCGGATATCAGCGTCGGACCTCCCATGCCTTTCATCCAGCTGCAGCAGGGAGTGATAGCAAAAACCTGCCAGTGCAAGCAGGATATCGATCACTTCGCTAACGTGCTCAAATGGATGGACAGGGTCTACGCTGAAGACTATGGGCGCAAGTGCACGTATGCAGCCACCGCTTTTCCGCACATTCTTATGGGAGACATCGACGAAGCGCGGGCCCGGGGCGATGAAAAGCTTGTGAATGACATAGTTAAGACGTGCGAGAGTTATATTCAAAAGGTCCTGGATGCAGGTACGTCGACAAAGGGCCTTACAGTCGAGCGTCTGAAGGAAGGACCGGCGCGGCTGCACTTCAAAACCTATCCACGTATTCCTTACTGGGATTGCGTGCATCTTGATGAGCCGGTTTATACAAAGACGGGCAGATTTGAGTTCTACAAGGAGGAGGACAAATTCCTTGCCCTGGAAGAGAACCTTTGCGTATACAAGGAGTCGGTGGAGTACACTCCATACGGTCCGGGAATGCAATGGCCCGAAGCTAAGAACTTCAAGAACCCGCTCTGGGAAAAAGGCTACAGATTTTATTACAATACCCCGCACGGACGCCATTCCGTGCACTCATCCTGGCGCATGACCGACTGGAATCTTATCTGGAGCAGTGATTTTGGCACCGCTCGTAATACCAACATGCGGCAGTACGAATATTGCCGGCACAACAATGGAGACACGGCAAAGAACTTCAAATCACCGCTTGCCGGCGAGCCTCAGCTGGAGATGAATCCCGAAGACGCCGCCGGGCAAAAGATCGAACACGGGGACTATGCGCTTGTTTTCAACGACCGCGGCAGCTTTATCGTCAGGGTGAAGATCAATTCGCGCATGCGAAAAAACCAAGTGACCATCTATCACGGCTGGTGGCCCAAGTCGTTTGTCAAAGGAAGCTGGCAGTCCGTCACCGGTCTGTACATAAACCCGATTCAAGAGACAGACGACATGGTTCATAAAGTGGTCTCAGGGCAAACACTCGAGGAGGGTTACAGCCCGCAGAACTGGGCGCCTACAGGCGTCAACCGCGACTGCGCGGTGGCGGTTGTGAAAGTTTCGTCTCTGGAAGAAGCTCTTATGCTCGGAAAGAAACACGGCATACCTGATCTGGTCGAGAATTACATCGGTCGTCAGCGCCCTGTGAATTCGGTAAAGGATCTGCCCGATGTCTGGGTAAGCAGCAACCTCAACTGGAAAGCGCCCAAGTGGGAAGCAAAAGACTTCTCCAAGTCCGAGTTGATGAAGAAATTTGCCAGCGGCGCGATCCA
Source organism: bacterium (assembly GCA_041911975.1). Lineage (GTDB taxonomy): Bacteria > Cyanobacteriota > Vampirovibrionia > Obscuribacterales > Obscuribacteraceae > QKMZ01. Next base: position 8,090 of record JAYRNY010000165.1, read on the forward strand.
ACCCGAAAACACATAGGAGAGAGGCGTCAAAACATGAGTCGAGTTTGGAACGAACAACTCAATCGCTGGACTACATATCCGTATGATCTTCCGGAAGATTACGACTTTCAGTGGTCGGCCGTTTTCAATATCAATCGCTGCATCGCCTGCCAGACCTGCACTATGGCTTGCAAGAGCACATGGACTTTCGGCAAGGGGCAGGAGCATATGTGGTGGAATAACGTCTCCACAAAACCTTACGGCGATCATCCCAGAGGTTTTGATGCCAAGCTTCTGTCCATGCTGCCGAAGGGCAAGACCATCTTCGAGGCCGCGCCCGAAGGTGAACGCGTGCTTGGCTATATTCCCGACGATGTGGACTACGACTACCCCAATGCTTTTGAGGATTCAACCTGCGGACAGCACATAGGGGCCGGCCAGTATCAGGAAGTCGATGTGTCCAAGAGTAAGACGCAGGACAAGCAGTGGTTTTTCTATCTGCAGCGCATCTGCAATCATTGCAAGAAGCCGGCCTGCCTCGCCGCCTGCCCCAGAAAGGCTATCTACAAACGCAACGAGGACGGCATCGTGCTTATCGATCAAGAAAGATGCCGCGGTTACAAGAAATGCATCATGGCCTGCCCGTATAAGAAGACTTTCTACAACACTTATACCAAGACCTCGCAAAAGTGCATAGGCTGTTATCCGAGAGTCGAGCAAGGCGAAACGACGCGTTGTATAGCGGCATGCATCGGAAAAATTCGCCTGCTCGGAAATATCGAGGACGAGAGAAGTCCGATCCACTATCTGGTGCACAAAGCCAAAGTAGCATTGCCTTTATATCCGCAGTTCGGCACTGAGCCGCAGATATATTACATTCCGCCGCGCTGGGTGAACACAAAATTCCTGGCTATGATGTTCGGCAATTACGATGAAGCAAAGATCAAGAATGCCGTTAAGACATACATGAATGCGCGTCATGATATCGAGTTGCTCGGGGTGCTGCAGTTGTTCGGCACCACCCAGCAAATAATAGGAAGTTACGAAATCATCAACCGGGGTGAACCGAAAGAGGCAAAGGTGCGAGCTTTCGATCTAAAGGGCCAGGAGCTTTTCGTGGTGCCGGTTTATCCCAAGGTGGAGGTGCACCTGACGAAAGAAGAAGAGTTGAACATCACGGATAAAAAACAGTTGGCTTCTCTCGACGTTCGCCGTGATGCCAGCACTCCCTGGCGCAATCAGTATTGAGGTGGAAGGGCATGAGAAAAGTAAAAGAACCGCTGCCGACATTTTTATTGTTCCTCTTTATCTGGATTTTCCTTGGCAGATTTCCACTTTCGGCCGATTCGGCCGAGGTGGCAAATCCGGCAAAAGAAAAAGTCCTGCCCACATCACCTGCCGGCGCCGAATCGCCTAAAGCCGCTTCGGCAGCCGTCATCGAGATGCGCCAGGTGTCTTGTTCCGACAGGGACTTGCTCGATCCAATGAGCGGTGTCTGGCAGACGCGCAGCGGGTCTGACATCGGCTTGCAGCCGCAGACGGTTGTCACTCCCTGCGGTGGCGGCAGCATTAAGTCCATAAAGGTAAAAAGCGCGCGAACGGCAAGCGGAGTGGCCTTTTGTTTTGAATGGCAAGATGACACCAAAGACAATGACACGGTTCACCAGGTAAAGTTCAGAGACGCGGTGGCCATTGAATTTCCAATTGCCAAAGGCAGTGACACAGTGCTGGCGATGGGCTCTCCGCATGGACCGGTTAATATCTGGCAATGGAAAGCCGACTGGGAGCCCGATGCTCCAGAAATGAACGCGGTGCCCTACGAAAAGGATGTGGACAGCCCATCGATTGGGTCTTCTCGATCGGTCTATCGGCGGTTGCACGTCGACTCTCCCAGGGAGGCAAACGCTGCGCAGGGAAAAGGTGGGCCTGTTGACGGAGTCTACAACTTGTTTCCTCAGTCAGCACACAAAAGTCCGGTGGAAGACATCGTGGCGATAGGCATCTCATCGGTGACTACCAAGCCGGAGCGATTTCAGAACCTTAAAGGAAAAGGGGTCTGGAAAAACGGGAGCTGGCATGTCGTCGTCTACAAACCGCTTTCAGACAAGAGCGACAGCGCTTGCCCCAGATTCTCCTTAGGAGATTCAATCAATACCGCGATTGCAGTCTGGAACGGCAGCAAACAAGATCGCAACGGAATGAAGTCGCTCTCGAACTGGGTGACTTTGCGAGTTCTATAGAGAAGCCCATATGTTAAAGACCGGCGAGGAAATTTCCAGAATGAGTCCTGATGATGTTGATGTGCTGACCAGTCGTGCATTGTTATACAAGATGATTTCCACAGGGCTTGAATACCCTACGGAAAAATTGCTTGATCTTCTTTCAACAGAGGAATACTTCGACGGTCTTGGTGAAATATTCATGCCACTGGGCGGGCACCTTTTGGAGATTTTGAGAGCTTCGCGATGGAACATCTTGAAGGAGGCGCAATGCACGGAGCTGGAGTCATTCGAAATTGAATACAACAGGATTTTTCAGTTGTCCCACGTCGACGCCTCTCCACTTACGGCCGGACAGTATTTAAAAGGAGAGAGCCGGCAGGCGATGGCAGTGGCGCAATTGCGCGGATTATACAGAAGCTTCGGTCTTAATACCCGTCCAAATCGCGAGCCCGATCACTTAAGCATATTGTGCGAGTTCATGTCGCATCTGTGCGCCAAGGAATTGCACGCGCAAAAGGCGGGAGTATTGCAGAGAGTAGAAGACTGCACGTCCGCTCAGTCGATTGTGATTGAGGACTACTTAGGATTCGTGCCGCTTCTTCAAAATGCGCTTACGCCTCACGCGCGCATGCAGTACTATCCCTGGATTGTCTCAATTACAGTTGAATTCGTGGCGCTTGAAAGAGAGTTGTTTCATCTGGCTTCGGCTCTGACAATTCGATAGGAGGCCTAACATGGAGCAGTTCTTCGAAATACTTACGGCAGCGGATAACATTCCTATTTCAGCAATGGTGATAATCATCATCTGGGTTCTTTATGTGGCGTACAAGCAAGCGCGCGAGAACGACAGCCTCCTGGATGATGGACGCTTTGATGAGATGGTGGAGCGAATGAAAATGTAACCCGGCTCGAAAGGGAGCTTGAAAGTTGCGGCGATGAGTTTGCTGATTAGAAGGCTTGGTTCTGTTCTGTCGTCACTTCAACTGACGACGGTACTCATTTCCATTCTCATTCTTCTGTCGATTACCGGTGCCCTGATTCCTCAGTTTGACGGGACTGAAGAGTCTGCGCAGTCCCTCTTGAACTTCAGCCGGTCCTTTCCATTACTGTCGTTTCTTGGACTGCAAAATGTGTTCGATTCCTGGCTATTTCTCGCTTGCGTGTTTGGGCTTTTCGTAAATTTGATCTCCTGCACTGTATTGAGGTTGCCTGAGAGAATTCGCCATAGATTGAAGCGCGATCAGTTTCTGGATTCCACCCAGGTGGCGAGTTTGCGTGAGGTCGTCAGAATTTACATGCCGTGTACGGCAAAGATTGCCAGTGAGTACGTCCATGGATACATGGACTCTCTCGGATATCGAATTTGGAACAAAGACAACTGTGCCGTCTTTCAGAAAGGTGCTTGGGGATGGTTGGCTGCGCCGGTCACACATCTCGGCCTTATCGTTCTGCTGGTCGGCGCACTCACGTCGGCTTTGTTTTCCTATTCCGGTGTGCTGAATCTCATGCAGGGAGATTCTCAAGAAATCAGGTCAGCC
>JAYRNY010000166.1:0-3194 GCA_041911975.1 bacterium
AGTGCAACTCATATATTTGAACAGGGCTGATTTAGAAAGCTGTAGGTCTTGACTAGCGCCTGCATTAGCAGCCTCATTCAATAAGGTTGAGGCTATTATTGATAATGATTGTCATATTCTATTGACCGTCTTTGCAGTTGTCTTCAGCACTGTCTGCCTTTTGGGGTTCCTTTTATTTCTAATGGATTCTTTGGCGTTTGCAGCTAGACAAAATTGCCATTTTAGTTGAGAATTGATCTCAACAACTCGAATTCGGTTTCGGCGGTCAGCTTGTCTCTGCCGGGCTCGCTCTTGCGCATGGTCGTCTGCCGGCCCGGTGTGCGATTGCGTTCGTGCATAGAAAAATCAGCGGGCAGAAAACATGCGCATTCAGGAGAACAAAATGGGAAAACTTTTCATCGGCACGCAGGCTGGCACCACAGAGGGTGTCGCCGCAATTTGATTTGATTACTTCAGTCTGATGTATCGGGCGGGTCGATAGGAGGTGCTTCATGAACGCAACGATCACTTTCGCCACTCGCACTCGCCCAAAAAAGGCGGCGTTGCATGTAAAACCCCGAAGTGCGCGCCGCTCAATTTTCCTTCCAGCATGAGGCACCAGACATGCACACCATAAGTGGTGCCAGAACGGCAGAGCATGGATTTACCGCATGGCTGGAAGGGTTTCCTTCCGCCTCCATACTGCGTTTGAAAGCCATAAACACGAGCACGTCATCGAGCCGTCATATCATCCTTGCCCTTGCTTATGGTCTCACGGATTTTCGAATCGCAAGATTGAACGCATTGATTACCGGGCTCATGCTCCGCCGCCTGCAAGCGCAAAGGCGCGGAGATACGCGCAGGATTGAGCGTATAGAAGAGGTATTGCACTCGTTGCACAAAGCCATCGACAAGGTGACTGGCTTTGAAGCCTCGAAAATTCATGGCGATGGGCAAGTTTGCCAATCGCGCACCAAACACCGCTCCAGCAAGCTGAGAAATCCGCGTCCAGCCTCAATATAGTATGTGTCGAAGACGTAGGGGAGCCGCATGCGGCTCCCTGACCGGGAGGCCTATATGTCTCCCCTACTTTGAAAGGCAGATATCTACTGCAAAATCGTACCGATTGATTGTTCCAGATCGGTAAATGCTTGCTGGTATGAATTCACCGCATCGAGATACTGGTTTCTAATTTGAATGTTTGCCTGCTGCGTCAGCAATGTGGATGTGATGTCTGACTGACCGACTTCATAGCTGCGTCTTGAAAGGCGCGCCACTTCGTTGGAGTCGTTGAGCAACTTCTCTTGATAGGTTTGAATTCTCTGTCTGGATGCCAGAACCTTTTGATAGGCAGCGGAAACTTCCTGCTCGATGACGTTTTGCTGCGATGTAATCTGCGCATTCAGTTGGCGTATTGTGGCGCGGTACTTGCTGATGTCGCCCTGGTTTAGATCGAAAATCGGCAAGGGCTGAAAGACCTGAACGAAATAGCCATGGAAGACGTTGCGCGGAAGCGCGTCTCCAGGCTGGATTGTGCGCGGGTCCAACCCCGGTCCATTAACGACCGAACTGCCGATGCCGAGAGTCGGATCAGGAAGAACTTCACCATACGCATTGCGCAATTGCGCTTTGGCTGCGGCGATCGACTGATTCAATACTTTCAGCTCCAGGCGATTTTGCTTGGCAGCGGCCAGCAAAAGGTCTAGTTTCGGCATCTCCTTGTTAAAGTCCGGCAAAAGATCGATGATTTCTGCCTTGAGCTTGAAAGGCGAAAGGCGCGGCACTTCTACCGGCGTCTCTACCTTTCTTCCCAAAAGAATTGCCAGAGATTGGCGCGCTTGCACTACTCTTCTTGCGCCTACATCGCGCTCAATGGCGTTTTGACCTGCCAGTAATCTAGCTTTCAGCACATCCAGCTCAGGAACATCGCCTGCTTGAAAGCGCTTGCCGGCGACTTCATAGAGGCGGGCGCTCAATTCATATAGATCGACTAGCGTTTCATAAGTTTCTTGTGCCACCACCAGTTCAGTGTATGCGTGTCTGATGTCGCCGCGCAGTTGCCAGAGGGCGTTTCTTATCTCGAAATCTGTTTGCTTGATTTGCTTTTTAGCGGCCAGTATGCGGAAAACCAGTTTCCAGGGCATTTGAACCGGAATGGAGGCGCCGTAGCGGTAGGTGAATTCTGCCTTGTAACCGCTGTCCATAAAGATTGTCGGGTTAGGCATTTCGGTCGCCCGGATCAATTCCGACCTGGTGACGCCGAGATTGAAGCGGACAGCCGCTGCGCGCGGGCTGTTTATCAAAGTCTCGTTCATCGCCTGGCCGATCGTTAGTGAATCGCCTGGCCCGATTGGTCCCCTCAATGGGACTGTCGAGTCGGAGCCGCCGGTGGTAGCGGACGGGTGTTGCGCACCCGAAGCAGGCGTTTGGCCCGGGGAGGCTCCTCCGGCCTGGCTGCCCGCGGCAGATCCGCCGGTTGTGCCTGGCTGGGCCGGGCCGGGCTCCGGAAGCGGTATTGCCTGGATGGGTGCCCCTACTGGCAAATCCGGCCCGGGCTTGGTCGGTGCTTCGATTGGTTTTATTACCTGAGGATCTGCCGACGGCATGATCACAGGCGCAGCATCGGTGTAAGGGGGCAATTCGCCCTTCTTGCCAGTGATGTCGTACATCTTCAGGCGCGAGCCCAGGCTAGGCTTGTTCCGATAATTTGAGCTGTAGCTGGAAGGGTTTGTCCCGGCGGCATAGACAGCCGCATCTGTGCAGGAAGCGGTCGTTAATGCTGCAAGTAAGAATCCGACAAAACGTTGTCTGGTAAAGCGTCTCATTATCAATGGCTAGTATAGCCCAGCCTGTTTGAAAGGCCGGGGAAAGCGGTGCCCCAAAGCGGCGTTTCTGGCAAAGATTGACATCAAATTGATGGGCCGGCTGGTAAGAAACCTCAAAGCTTGGCTGTTACAGACCCGTCTTGCCGGGAAGATCGGCTATACATGGCTGCTTTCCGCCCGCCACGGGGAAATGCGCCCGCGCCGGCGCACTTATAATTTGCTAACATTGGGCCGGTCGGCGCTTGGTTCCTGACTGGAGCGTGTCTGAGATTGATTGATATTCGTATATACATGTTTTATCCGGCTCCAGGCAGACGGGGGATATGAAGGACAGCGAAAGCAGGGCTTTTCTAAGAGGGGAGATGGATTTCACCCCCCAGCGCATGATGC
>JAYRNY010000167.1:0-1565 GCA_041911975.1 bacterium
AGTGATACCAATATCAGTAATGTGCGCGCCGCGAAATGCGTCTTTGACCTTCCAGCTCGCATGTTGCGTATCGATATTCCATTCGCGATCATGTGCGCCTTTGAAGCCTGACTCTATGACACTGCCGGTTTTATCAGTCATGACGAAACTGTGCGGTGCTTTCGAATCGCCTCGATAGCTCAGCGAAATTCTTTCGCCTCTGACATTGGCCAACTCGGTTACTCGTGGCGGTTCGTGCTGATCGAATTTCACACTCGAGCCGTCTTTGTATTTGTAGACCCTATTGTTGTGATAGTCCCTTTCCAGAACCGGATGCAGAACGCTTTCTGTCAGTTTGTCGTCACCTGCTACTGGACGATGGCCAGGTATGTACTTGGGAGCGGCGTTGTGCGGCTTTACCGGCTGCGCTTCACCGGACCTTGGAGCCTTGTCGCAGGGCACAACGGCATCTGCCTTTTTGGCTGTTTGCGCATCAGCTTTCTGTGCAGTTTGAGCATCGGCAGTGTTTGCCACCTGTGTCTGTGCATCGGCTGGTTGAGCTGCCTGCGCTTGCGATTTCTTCCAAGCGAGAGCGGCTCCGTCCAAATTACCTTTTGTCTCATCAATTGTTACGTTGAATCCATCCTGATTTGCCGCTACTACTCTCAATCCGCCATTGGCTTCAACAAGTTCCATATGCGGCATATTGCAGGAAGCTTCCTGCTTTGCCAGCTCGGCATTTATCTGTGCGCGCATATAATTAAGTCTATTTGGATCGCTGTTCAACGCCTGCGACGACTGGACTGTGTACTCTTGTTGCAGTTGGTCGGCAATATCTTTTTCGATCACCCCAAGATCTCCTCGACCAGCTGCTTTCGCCTGGTTCCATTGTTCTAAACTTGATACAAGATGATTGGGGCATGCATCGCAAGCCATGGTTTCTAACCTCCAGTGATTGGAAGAAGCTAAGTGAAGGGAATTCGGAGGCGCAATCGGGAATCGATTTGCGTGAGCAGAGCGTATGCAACGAGTAGTTGCAATTCCGTGACAATTCACGCAATAAAAACGCCAAAAACTTCGTATTTTCCCCATATTGTCTGGTTTTGCGCCAGAGCGCACCGTGGCTGGGAGAAGATGCTTAAAAGACAATACATAATAAGATGTAGCTATATTGTCACTATCCGCGTTGTAAGCTGCTGTAAAATAGGCGACAGCTCATGAGCCTTTATTCGCGACTCATCGGTTCACTAGTATCTGCGCGTAAATTTGGAAAAACAAAGTGACGATCGCCAGAAAAAGACTTCTTCTTGCAGCAAAGCTGATGCTCACCATAGCGGTCGGTTTGATCGCTACGGCATGCGCGGAAGCAGACAAATATGGAAAAGAAGAGAAAGAGACAATCGTGCAGGTCGCACAAGCACCGTACAATTTTTCCATCGAACCAGCATGCCCGGACGAAACTCATTGCACACTGCGGCTTACCATCAAAAAAGACGATGCAATTGTCAGCGGTGCAACTGGTTCTGCAACAGTAGTCGCCAATGATGGCAGCGAACTGAAGACTCAATTTCAAGAATCAAACGAAC
>JAYRNY010000168.1:0-5540 GCA_041911975.1 bacterium
CAGGATTTGCCAGGCTGAATGGCGAAACTGTAGGAATTGTTGCCAATCAGCCAAAGCGATTGGCGGGCACTCTTGATATAAACGCTTCAATCAAAGGCGCTCGCTTCGTTCGATTCCTGGACGCTTTCAACATACCACTGATTACTTTCGTCGATGTGCCCGGATACTTGCCGGGTCGCACCCAGGAGCACCACGGCATCATCAGGCATGGAGCAAAATTGCTTTATGCATACTGTGAAGCGACCGTGCCCAAACTGACCGTAATCACGCGCAAAGCATACGGTGGAGCATTTGATGTTATGGGCTCCAAGAACGTCGGCGGCGATTTCAATTTTGCCTGGCCCACAGCCGAAATTGCCGTCATGGGAGCGGACGGTGCCGTCAATTTGCTCTACCGCAAAGAACTCGACAAACTGAAAGAAGAGGCTCCGCAAAGACATAAGGAGCTGGTCTGCGAATACAGAGAGAGATTTGCCAATCCATATGTAGCAGCAGAACTGGGATATGTGGACGACGTGATTCTGCCGTCGGAAACGCGCAAACATCTTTATGCGGCGCTGGAAGTGCAGAAAAATAAGCGGGTCGAAAGACCACGCAGAAAACACGGCAACATACCCTTGTAGAGTGGACGCCGGGCGCGGCCGTCTTGACAGGAAACAGATGACTAAACTTATTTTTTGCGAGCCTTTTCCACATCCGGCTGGATCATCTTAAAAATGAATCTGCCCTGACGCCGTTTCATGTCATCCGGATGCAAGACGGCCTCGTCACCGATTATCGAAGGATCGTCGACGTCTTCCTCATCGTACGATTTCGGTTTTGGGAAATTCTCTTCTTCGGTCGTTTCGGCTTCACAGCCGTCGGTCCCATTGTCACCGCCGGAGTCATGCTCCGCCGCCGTCCCGCCGTCAGGCGCCACCCCGTATTCGATTAAATTGAGATGGACGGTCAAGGGATTCTGGATTACCGATTCGAATCGAGAAACAGTATCGAGATTTGGTCCGCCCAGAATTTTATCAACGTACTTGAAGAGTTCTTGCGAAAAAGGACTGGGGGCGACCACTATTACAGTCTTCAAAACCGGTCGCTTCTTGTCCAATTGCTGGGCCCTATGCAGTAATTCCTTAAAATATTCGGTCGCGTAGCGAGGCGCTTTCCACTGGTCATGGTTTTGAACTATGAGAGCCAAAAGCGTTGTACCGCCTGAGGCATCCTCGAAATGGACGTCGAACATGGGTAGGGCTTCCTTGCGGAAAAAACCCTGTGTGACTGGGTGAACGGTCACTTTTACAGCACGCGCGATCGACTCCCAGAAGGCTCGCTGCCTGTTGTAAAGCCCACTTCGGTGCAACAGAGTAAAAAGATCCGTGACAACAAAGTTTACGAAATCCGAGACTTCGTGAGGTATCTGACCGGACTCGACTACCAGCTCCACATTGGCGGCCGCAAGCCTCAAATCCTGTGGTGAACAGCTTCTAGCAGTCGCTACAACATTGTTGAGAGTATAGGCGGCAGCGTTGCGAACTTTGATTTCAATAGTGGGAGTTTCCGGTAATGACATCAAGCGAGCTTCCTAATTATCAGAATGAAGATACTAACGCGCGTAACGTGGTACATCATATGTTAGCGGTATGAGTCGTTATCGCCTGTCAACGGAGGTTCTTTTCAGTCCGTAAGCGTTTTTGAGCCCACCAGTTATCCCACAAAATCCTTCCTGAGTCCCGCCCGAATCAGGTAAACTGGAAAAGTGGCTACTTGGCGGTCGGCAGCTCGCCCACATCGGGTCATAGAGTTGCTGGTTGGGAGTATTCGCGGCCGCACATTGCGTCCCCAAAGACTTTGAAGTCCTCCTGACGTCCCGCCTGAACCAATTTGTTGGCTATTGTTTCCATATTCGCGTAAAAAGCGGTTGCCCAAAAAATAATGCCTATCCTTCCTTCTCGGAATAATTTCAACCAGGCCGCCACCGGAGTGCTCTTCGAACTGAAGAAGGGCAACAAAGAGCAGCGCAATGATTTTGTCTGGACGCACCAAGAACGCTTCTACGCCATAGCTTACATGGCCACCGGCAATCCGGAGACGGCGACTGAACTGACCATAATGGCTTTCCGCAATGCCTTTGCAGCACTGAAGCACACCGATCCCAAAAAGGTAAATATGCCTCTCTGGTACTGGGTGTCGAATTTTATCGTCGATGCTTGCGCAGAGTATCACTCGCAATACACAGGACCCCTGCCTCCCTCAGCCCGTACCGACCCGGCCTCGGACGGCTCCGGCAACATGGACTGGGAGACTACGGTCATTCTTGGTACTCAAAGAGTGAGACGCTGCCTGAGCACACTTTCCGAGGAGCAGCAAAAGGTGTTCATGCTGCGCCACCAACTCGACCTCACTTACGAACAAATGGGCTCGGTTTTGCACCAACCGAAAGAGACCATACAAGCCTGGCTCTATCGAGCCAGAGTGCAAATTGTTAAATGCCTTGGCAGGGGATAGATCTTGAAAGAGCGCGGTAACTGATAATGAATTGCAGTCGATTCCGACATTTAATTCAACAAAGATTCGACATGGACCTCCAGGCGCAAGACGAGCGCATGCTCTCCGCCCACCTGGAAACTTGCGAATCCTGCGCTAAATTCCACCATCAAATTCAGCAAGTTCTGCTTGCCGCCGACGACGTTCCCTTGCCGGACGATCTGACTCCGCCGCAACCGGAATCACTGGCACGCGCCATTATGGAAGATCTGCCCGAGCAGAAGGCTTCGCCTTTCGCGATGTTCGGCAATATGTTCAAGGGCAAAGAAAAACCCGACAAGAAAACAGCCGAGAAAGAAAAGCCGGGGCGCGACAAGAAAAACACCATGCCTCCAGCAATGGAATTGGAAGCGCCGCAAGGCAGCCGCTATCCGCATCGCTCGCCGGTGCCGCAAAGCGTTACGACACAGCAATTCGAAGACTCTGTGCCGCCGGCTATGGCGCCGCCCGTCGCCAAGAACAAAGCACCTGAAGACCACTCAGGCACTGCTACGCGCTTGAAGGCTATCGCTAAAGGCATGTCCGAGCCGCTCATGGATAGCCGCGAAGCGCAATCGACAACCAGATCGCTGGGCGAAAAATTCGGCATGGCAGGGCCGAATCAACTTACAGACGATCAACCACTGACTCTTGCCGAATCTATTAGAAGGAAGATTGCTGAATCTCAAAGAGCTACCGGCGAACACGAACCTATTGCTCTGCAGGACGAGCTGGGTGGTCAAGGAGGCATGGAGCCCCAGCAAGAAGAAGAGCCCAACTGGATGAAGCCGCCCGGCTTGCCGAATCGCCAGCCTGTAAACGGGCCGACCGGATTGCCCGGACAAGGCATGCCGATGCCTTCCTCGCAAGGAATTCCCATGCCGGGAAGCATGCCGCAGATGCCGCCGCCGATGCCGGCACCAAACGCGATGTCCGATTCGTCACCGAATTTGGCCGGCAACTGGGGCAAACCTCAGAGTCCGCAGCAAGAAGCATCCAACTGGGGTGGCCCCCCTGGTGGTGGCGGCGGTGGTGGACCAGCTGGAGGACCTCCTCCCATGCCCGGTCTACAGAAGCCGAATGCAGCCGGTGTAGGCGGAAACGCCTGGGGCGATCCAGCCTGGGGAAGCCAGCCTCCCAAGGGAGCCAATGGCCAGGATGCAGACTGGGGACCGCCGCCGGCCGGTGGAGCCTGGGATGATCCTAACGAGCAGGGCGATTCCGCCCATAATTCCAGTCAGTTTGCGCCTCCCACTCAGGCACCGAGTTTCGGTAAGCCGCAAGGCATGACGCCACCCAATCTAGACTCACCGGACCACCCGTGGAACAAGCCGATCCAGGCGCCACAAGCGACGGCACCACAGGCTCCTGCTCCTGCGCCAGCAACGGCAGCAGCAGCCGCCGGAGGTTGGGGCTCTCCGCCTAAAGCGCCAGAAAATTGGAGTGGCGGCGGCGGCGGGGGTGGCGGTGGTGGATGGGGTGCACCTCCTGGTCCCGACGCACCGGCACCACAAGCACCAGCACCACAGGCACCAGCACCACAGGCAGCGGCAGCGGAAAACAATCCCTGGCCTGCACCAGGCGGTGGCGGCGGCGGCAATGCCTGGGGCGGAAATGCCAGTGGCTGGCAGCAAAGTCCATCGGGCGCCAATCAGGCTGCAGTGCCCGACAGCTGGGCTACACCTCCAGCGGCCGCGGCCGGTTGGGGACAACCGGGACAAGGTCAGCAGTCCGGCGGCAACGCAGTAGCTCCTGTTGCACAGGCCGCTCCAGAACCAGCTCCGGCAGCAGCCGGCGGCTGGGGAACGCAAGGTAGTTCAGGCAGCGGCTGGGGTCAGATTCCAAAACCTGCCAGTGAGAGTTGGGGAGCAGCGCCGGCAGGCGGGCCAACCGGCGGCGGCTGGGGTCAGCCCGGCGGCGGCAATGCCTGGGGCGGCGACCAACCCAAAACACCAGAACCGGCTGCAGCGGCAGCAGCAGCCGTGGCTCCGAAAGTAACCAACGCCTGGTCGGTTGATGCAGAACAAATTGAAACAGGAACCTGGAGAGCTTTTACTCCCAGCGGCGATTCCCTGGGCGCCAGCACTGCTACTCCCAAGGGTTGGGGAGCAGCGCCGGCAGCACCGGCAGCACCGGCCCCGATGATGCCACCACCGCCACCACCAGGTGGAGGAGGAGGCGGCGATCAAAACCGCTGGGATGTACCTATTCAAGACAGGGGCGCTCCGGCGCCGGCAGCTCAAGCAGATGCCAACCGCTGGGATCAGCCTATACAAAATCGCGCCACTCAAGAGCAACCGGTACCGCAAGCACCGGCTCACTCACCGGCAGCAAATGCATGGGGCGTGCCGGCTCCCGGAGCGGGGGCGGCTCCACAAGCACCCCAAGCACCAACAGCCGGTGTCGCCGGCACTGGCATTCCGAAAGACTCGATTATGGACCGCTTGTCCAATGTCCTCAGTGAAGGACAAGCTCCCGCCGCGCAAACGGAAGAATCGCGCTGGGATCTGCCCATTCAAGAGCGCATGAAGCAGGACGCGATGGCCGCAGCGCCGGCACCAGCCGCCAAAGCAGCAGGTGACAACCGCTGGGACACTCCCATTCAGGATCGCTCCAATCAGCCGCAAGCGCCAGAATTGTCTCCACCTCCGCCGCGCTGGGACGTACCGATTCAAGAGCGCACACAACAATTGACACCGACTGCCGCAGTGCCTCCCGGCGAACCTCTGGCTCCGCAGCCTGCAGCTCCAGCTCCCTGGGGATCACCGCCTCCGGCTCCAGTTGCCTCCGCACCGGCACAGCTCAGCATGCCGCCTGCACCGCCTCAACCAATGGCACCGCCGGCGATGCCGTTCGGCTCTCCCGCCGACCAGGGCATAACCGCATCGAGTTGGGATCTGCCCGTTGTCGAAGCGCAGGATCAATTGCACCAGCGCACGCAGCCGGAAGCCACCCCCGCTCCTCAACCGTTCGCCCAGCCGTTTGGCGGCGCACCCGCACCAGCAGCGCCGGCAGGCGGCGGCTCG
>JAYRNY010000169.1:0-5168 GCA_041911975.1 bacterium
CTGCGGAAGAATTTGTTGCCCAGGGTGATGTCGGCCGAGGTGCCGGAAAAATCGAGATTCAACCCTCTGCTGAAATTGACTTTCCCTGCCTGGTTCAGATTGAAGTTTTTGACAGAAGTAAGTTTATGCTGGAAATTTGACTGCCGGTCGAAACCGTCCTTGAAATTTCGCCCGCCGTCAAAATTGTTTCCATTTGCATTAGGGGCAAGTATTGAAAGCGGCAACAGGAAAGTAAGCGGCAAAAATCTGTGCGCTCTGAATACTTTCTTCTTTTGCTGCATGCCAACCCCGCCAATTTCGAGCAAAAACACATCAAGCTTAACCGCAGCTCACAATATATGCAAATATAGTCCATTGCAATGCTTGGCATGCGCTATGATCCCCGCGCAGCCTTAAATCTCACACTTTCACAGAACTCTAAATCGACTAGATTCCGTCTCTCAATTGCTCGAGGCGCAGGCGTACTTTCTCTCTGGGCAGACCGGTATGCTGGCAGAAAGCATTCCAGCCGACCTCAATAACCTCTTCCCAGTAGCGAAAGAAAATGTCGGTGTTCAAATATCCCTCGCCCAACTCAAAGGAATAGTCCGCCAATATTGCTTTAGCCATGTCGTGCTGAATCATGTGTTGCAAGTCGAACCACTGATCCTCGACAGCAAGCTCGAAGAGTATGCCAAGGAACTCTTTTTGCGAGTAGCGGCTTTCAGCTAGTTGCTTAAGTTTGTCGTCCATTGGTGTCTTCTGAAGCTGGTCTCTTCAATTTTCTCTCTGATTTCCACAAGCTCGGACTGTGAAAACTGAAGCGGGCAGGGCCTGGACATATCATTAAATTAGCATAAGACAGAGAAATCGCAGCCGATTCCTCGCAAAATTTCATCTGCCGGAATAGCGTAAAGGCTCATATACTCTTGGTTTATAATTGTGCATCCAAACTCGGCCTACTTAGAAGCAGCTCCGGAGGCTAATCGTGGCTAAACTGACTACCGCTGAATGGTTGGAGCGGGACTCGCGTTATCTGGCGCCCACCTACCATCGCTGTTTTGAAATTGTCGCGCAGCGCGCTCAGGGCGCGTATCTGTATGACGTGGAGGGCAATGAGTACCTCGATTTCACCATGGGCATCGCGGTCAACAATGTCGGTCACTGCCACCCTGAAGTCGTGAAGGCTGCTAAGGAGCAGGTCGAAAAGCTTATCCACTGTTCTGCCGTTACGCGGCATACGATGAACATCAAACTGGCTAAGAAGATTTCCGAGATAGCTCCCAAAGGTCTTGATTGCGTTTTTCTCAATAACAGTGGCGGCGAAGCTGTAGACGCCGCTATCAAAATGGCTCGCTACGTGACCGGCCGCCCCAATGTCATTGCCTTCACCGGAGCCTTCCACGGGCGGACTCTTCTGGCGACGGCACTGACGACTGCGAAGTCTCACTATCGTCAGGGTTATGAGCCCCTGCCCTCCGGAATTTTGCACGCCCCTTATCCTTACTGTTTGCGCTGCCCGGTAGGGCAGACCCCTGGCGCCTGCAAGCTGGAATGCTTCGACATACTCGAGTCCATGTTTGCCCACCTGGTCAAGCCGGATTCGGTAGGAGCGATTCTCATTGAGCCAATGATGGGCGAAGGCGGTTACGTCGTGCCTGCCACTGGCTACAAAGTCCAGAATGGATTCATGCAAAGGCTCAGGCAGCTCTGCGACCAACATGGAATTTTGCTCATCTTCGACGAGGTGCAGTCGGGATTTGGACGCACCGGCAAGTGGTTTGCCAGCGAGCATTTCGATGTCGTACCTGACGCAATGATCGTGGCTAAGGGTATCGCAAGCGGTTTCCCAATGGCGGGTGTCGTGTCGCGCAAAGAGCTGATGGACAAATGGACGATGGGGCGCCACGGTAGTACATATGGTGGCAACCCCGTGGCCTGTGCTGCGGCACTAGCATCGATAAACGTAATCGAAAAGAACAATTTGCTGGAAAACACCAGCAAGATGGGCGAGTATTTCATGTCCAGGCTCAACGAGTTCAAGTCGGCTTTTCCCTTCATCAAAGAAGTGCGTGGCTTGGGCTTGATGATCGGCATGGAAGTGGCAGCCGACGACGGCACGCCGGATGGCGAACTGATCGAGCGCCTCGTGGACGAATGCTTCAAGAGAAAGCTGCTTTTATTGGATTGCGGTATAAAGAATCACATAATCAGATTCATCCCTCCACTCAATGTCACCAAAGCGGAAATTGATAAAGCAATTGCGATTATTGCCGAGGCTCTGCCCATCGCGGCCGCCGGTGGCAAGACTGGACAGACCGCTGGAAAGAAAGGCGACGCAGATAAATCCTCCCCAGAGAAAACCGGAGATAAGGCTGTTGCTCAGCCGGTTGCTTAAGCCGAATATCTGCAAATTTACGTCAAAATCATTGGCAGCGATATCGCTGCTTGGTTTGCTTGTGTCCGGCAACGCGGCTCACGCGCAAGGTGATGCTGACTCCGCTATCAGCACTACAAACCAGCTTCGCTTGCTTCCGCTCATCAATGTTTTGCCGCCGGCGTTCGTTCGCATTGCCCCTTACGGCACTCCTCCGATTACCACTGACTATTGCGACACTGTGATGGCTGCGACGAAAAATCGCGTGCTGCGTTTTAAGAACATGCCAGTCAAAGTCTATATAACGCCTTTTCCAGAGCCGGGTTTCACTGAGGCATGCATCAGTGGATTTGACGAGTGGGAAAACAGAACCAATGGGATGATTGCATTTCTAAGAGTGGACGACCCTGAGCAAGCAAGGGTAAAAGTCGTTTGGAAGCGGTTGGGTGACAAAGGCACATCGAAAGATTGCATGCTTGGGGCGCAAACGATAACGCGCTGGCAGCAGAAGCATCCGACCCCGATGGGCGTCATTCCCGTGTCCGGAATTCCGGTGCCCATCTTCATTCCTAGATTCGGCGCCCAGTATTCCGTGGAGCCCCAGGTGATCGAAGTAAACCTCGATCTCGTCTATTCGCGCGACAAAGATATTCGCCTGGTTGTGCTGAAAAACGTCGTCACGCACGAGCTTGGGCACGCACTAGGTCTGCTCGGCCACAGCCCGATGCGGGCGGATCTGATGTATACGGAGACGGACGAAACATCACGCTTGTCCCAGCGCGACATCAATACAATCAAGAAGCTCTACGAGATGAAGGTGGATATTCCGCTGTAATTCGCCGGGAGCGCCAGCGGCTCGCCGGCGTGCAAACCTACTGCGATTCTCCGTTCGATTCCCCGTTCTGCTGCTCGCTGCCTGGAGGGCGCGCGAAGGGGTTTTTCGTGATGTGGAAAGTCTGGCGTGTTCGGAAATCCAGAACGCGTTGGTTTTTTTCGAGCATATAGAGACTCCTGCGCTTGTCCGTCATTCCGTCGGTGAGAGGGCGCCCGGTCCTCATGTCACGGGGGTTGGGCTCGCCTAAGATGCGCAAGTAGTCCATGTAGAGGTTCGACTGCTGCGCAAGGAAACTGCCGTAAGCCCTGTGCAAGTGTATCGTCTCCGAAATTCCCTCGACCTCCTTCATCTGATTGAAGGCTTCGCTGTAACGCTTGGCCATGTCTTCCAGCCACTTGCGCTCGTCGTCGTTAAGTCCGGAGCCCGGCGGGCGGGACGCCAGAGACTCGAAGTATTGCCGCTCTTCGGGCGTACTCTCATACTTGCGGCGAATGTCGTCGTACTGATCAAACCACTTCTGGACGTCGTTTTCTTCTTTGGGCTCGTAGTATTTGCTCGTGCCCGGGACAAACTCTTCGTCGCCCTTCTGGATGTGCTCCTGCGGCTCCGGCCGGGGTCCATGGTCCTGGACTTCTTCGGGAGGAGCGACGTCGGTTGTGTCGTACCCGCCCTGGCAAAGCCCGGCTGGCTGGAATAGGAAGAGAGCCACAAGCGCCGCAAATACCGAAAGTCCCGAAAGGGTGGTCTTCCCTCTCAAGCGTTTCAGACATTCGTGGGATGGGCGCGTCACAGTCAGACCTCCGGTCTCTGTTCCATCCTATATATTCCCTTTACGCCGCGAAAACTCAATAGCGATAGGGCGCAATGCCGAACTGCTGGCGCAACTGCTCGTCCAGAGCCTTGTTGTTCATGTCCAGGGCTTCCAGATTTTGCTTTCTGCCCATGAGCAAGCCTGCGACCGGCTTTCCTGTCTGTTCGTCCATGGCAAATAGATTGCTCTGCACCCGCAAATAGTCGGAAAAGAGCTGTCTTGCATCGGAAAAATATTGGTAGTAGCCTCTATGAAGCCGCTCAGTTTCAGGGAAAAGGGGCATGCTCTTCATCTGTTCGGCGGCGGTTTGATACTTTCCGACCAGCTTGTTGAGTAGGTTTTGCGTAGCTTGTTTTTCGTCTCCAGCCAGCATTGAGCCCAGACCGGTCATGCCCTTGGACAGCAAACCGTCAGCCCTCTGTTTTTCTTGCGGCGTCATTTGCGCCTGCCGGCGTACCTGGTCGTAGCGCTGGAACCATCCCTGTATTTGGGCTGCGCGGTTCATGTTGCCCGGCGCCATGCCCATTGGGCCCGACGGCACGGGGCTGACGGGGATGTTTGCGATGTCGTTGGGATTCTGAGCCTGGGCGGTGTTAACGTTGGACGCGAACCCTAAAGCCAACAGGACTGAACCTATCTGCAGATTTTTGACCAATGAGGCTTTGCCAAAGGACAACATGAAGACCCCTGCCGAGGAACTGTTCATATTCTAGCGGCATCGGCGAAAACATGCCTGAAAGCCGAATTATGCGAAAGAGCAGCTTTTCGGGTATGAGAGTTTAGAAGCGGGCTTCGCGCCCAGACCGACCGATAACTCCATCTGCAGGGACTCTGAAAGCCAATATGACAATTCTGGTAGCCGTCAAGAAGAACGGGAAAGTGTATCTGGGCTCGGACCGAATCACGACTTTCGGCAATGAATACGTGACCGATCTCGTGCGCGGCTCGAAAATCATCAAGCTGAAGCATGCCTACCTGGCTACCAGTGGCTATTCGTTGCTCGACAATATCATCGAGCATCTGTACCGAAACAATCACAAAATGATGGACAACACCTTTAAGACTCGCTCTGAGGTGTTCTCGTTCTTTTTAGAGCTGTACGCGGAACTGAAGAAAGCCTACACGCTCGTTGACACCGGCAAAGACACTTACGCCGGCATCTACAA
>JAYRNY010000170.1:0-3417 GCA_041911975.1 bacterium
AGCCGAAATCCGCAAGGCGATCGAGAAGAACGGCCCCAAGATAGTCATTGACAGTCTTTCCGAACTCGAGATGTGCGCACGCATCGCCGCAGAAGTCGGCGCTCGCGCCAAAATTCTCATACGAGTGATACCGGATGTAGAACCAGATACGCACCACCATATAGTCACCGGACACGCCACAAGCAAGTTCGGCGTGCCGCTGGTAGAGCTGGACAACATCATTGATGCGGTGAAAACAAAAGGAAAGGAAATCGAATTTCTGGGACTGCACGCGCATATAGGCAGCCAGTCAAAAGAACTGGAGCCGTTTTTGGAAACAGTGGATATTTTGGCGGATCTGTATAAAGACGCGAAAAGCAAGCACGGCTTGGATTTACCCCTCTTGGATGTGGGTGGCGGCTTGGGCATCACCTACGTCGAAGCCGACAAACCCGCCCCCATCTACGAATGGGCTCGCCAGGTCGCAGAGCAGACACTTTCGGCGTTTAAGAAACGCGGACTTAATCTTCCAGAATTGCTCGTGGAGCCTGGCCGCTCGGTTATCGGACCAGCCGGAACGACGATATATACGGTCGGTCATACAAAAAAATTACCTGACGGCACCGACTACATCGCTGTAGACGGCGGCATGGCTGATAATCCCAGACCGATAACTTACGGCGCAAAATATACTCCCATGGTCGCAAACCGCATGAATAGCGGCGCGAGCAAGACTCCGGCGGCAATTGTCGGGAGATACTGCGAATCGGGAGATATAATCGTAGAGGAGGCTTATCTAACTGCGCAAACTGGTGATCTCATCGCCGTGTTCGCGACCGGTGCGTACAACTACAGTATGGCCTCCAATTACAATCGCACTGGACGCCCAGCCTGTGTGCTGGTCAATGAAGGACAGGCTGAAATAATCATCGAACGGGAAGACAACGACGATTTAATCAGTAAGGACAGGGTGCCGGAGAGGCTTAAAGATTAAAAGGATCGAAAAGGACCGAAAAGGTCTAAAAGCCACCGGCAGAAAAGAGTGAAAGTCGAGCAGGGAGCAGGATCAAAATGGATCTCGAAAGAATGCTTTCTCACCTCGACGGGGTCGTCGTAGCAAAAACAATATTCCAGCTTTTCATTATCGTGTACGCCGTCCTCTGGGTCTGGAGCCGAATCGTCGGCACCCAGGCAGAAAGGCTGGTAAAAGGCGTAATTATTCTGTCGGTAATATTCCTGGTATCGTATTTTGCCGGATTTACCATCATCACCTCTTTGCTCCAGCACCTTATTCCCGTCGCCGCCATGGCAATGGTCGTGGTCTTCCAGCCGGAAATCCGCCGTGGGCTGGGTTATCTGGGCAGGGTTAAAACGCTGCGTACAGACCTTTCACTGGCAGACAGCGAGCAGGAAAAATTAAAACGCGATATCGAACAAATCATTGCCGCAGTTAAGGAGCTCTCGCGCAGCAAAACCGGCGCGCTGATTGTCATCGAGCCACCGGAGGGCGAGCGCGATTACGTCAGCCCCGGAACACCGGTCAACGCCAGCATCTCCATGAACCTATTGCTGACGATCTTTTTCCACAAGTCACCGCTTCACGACGGTGCGGTGGTGATAAGAAACGACAAAATAGTCGCTGCAGGCGTGATCCTTCCTATGACCTCGAATCCAAAACTCAGCTATCGGTACGGAACGCGGCACCGTGCCGCCATCGGTCTTTCTGAGATATACGACGGGCTCTGCATCGTTGTTTCTGAAGAAACAGGTTCCATCTCCGCAGCCAGCAGAGGCATGCTGGTGCGTTACCAAAACGCCGACGAACTAAGCGACCCAATCGAATACCTGTATCATACGCCGGATCAAGGCGCCAAATCAGTCACTCCGTGGCAGTCTTTCCTCAACATGTTCAAGAAGGGCAACGAGCCTCAGCCTCAACTGCAAGACCTTTCAGAGCTGCATCATTTCACGGATTCGATGTCCACAATTCCGGACAGCATGGTCAAGCAACAAGTCTCACGAGCTGACAACAAGGCGGTCCAAGCACCTGGGAGCGCCGGCGGCTCGCCGGCATCTGGAACTGCGGAGCAGCGCAGTGTCGGCGGCTCGCCGACACCTGAAGGTGCAGAGAAAAAATCTGAATCGACTTCAGAATCAGAGCAGCAATCTGAAAGCAAATCGAAGAACGCAGGTCATGCTGATGCGGATGAAGACATAATCGATATTGGAGCGGAGCTGGCAATGGCTGAGTCCGCCACGCTAGGCGATGTTCAACCTGCAAGAAAAGGATCCAGCGAAGTCGACACATTGCCGCCTGCCAACGACGTAAAACGAGGCACCACATTCAGTGGCAAGGAAAAACGCAAGCCAGAACGCCGCACATCCGATCTTCCTTCCGCCATGTCATTCGAAGAGCCCGAAGGCGTGCATTAGCGAGGTAAGCGTATGTACAGGGTGAGGCTCTGTGCCGCGTGGATCTTGCTTCCAATGCTTTGTCTTCAATGCTTTGCAAAAGACGTGACACTCCCTAACCATCAAACCCATCCTTTCGTGCTTGACTCTCCGCACGGCGTTTCTTTCTGGTCCGATTATCGAGGGCCGCAGTTTGAAGGCTATGCAAGTATTGGCAAAAGGGAAGCCCTACTGTTTTGGGAAAACAAACTCAAGAAACACAGCTCGGTAGGGCTTGACTCAACGAGCTACAAAGACTTGAAACAGCTATGGAAAGCATTTTCCAGACACTCTCAACTATTGGAAGGAACTGAATCATCAAACGTTGCTGAAAGTGTGCGAGACTTTGAGCACATCCTGGAAGTAGGTGATTTGGAGGCAGGAAAGCAAATTAGCAAAGACGCACAAAACCTCGCCGACGCCTATAGCGACTTCAGGACGGCTTCAGAGCAATCCCCCCAACAACGTACGACGGAATACTTGGAAGATTGTCGACTCCGATTGACAAACCTAGTAGGAGAAAGCGCAGTCAGGGAGCTAGAGGAGTCCTGGATATCCAAGGAGAAGTCCCGCAGGTAGGAAGCATGGTCTATGTTTTCTTATTGCGGCGTTCAAGACGAGTAACGCGATCTGTCAGTAATCCTGACGCCTTCTCAGATGCTAGTAACAAAGATGTAATTCCGTCGATTTTCTTTTCGACCTTGGTCAACCTTCTTGAGATCTTAGAAAAACCAGTATGCATCTCCACACGGAGTTCTACTCTGCTTGCACTAATTTCACCTGCGAGTTCTTCCTTGGTTGCAGCAATATCTGCCTTGAGTTCTTGTCTAAGCTCTTCCTTGCTTGTCTGAATTTCAGCCTTGAGTTCATTTTTAGTCGAACGCATCTCGAGGCGCATTTCCCGCATATTGAGGTCTACCCGCTCTATAGCTTGTGTCAAAGCATCAATCTTTTCGTCAGACATGTCGGCGCCTCCTTTCTATTTAC
>JAYRNY010000171.1:0-2385 GCA_041911975.1 bacterium
GTTACCGGATTCCACGTGGCGTCTGTCCATTCTATTTCGGATGTAACTGACATTTAGCCAACCTCGCACGGGCGATGTTCATGCGCTGTGAACGCCGGGAGCTCTGGGAGCGCCGGCGGCTCGCCGGCACCGAAAGTCATTGTTTCCCCTTCGCCGGGCGTGATGAGCGCCAGGGCTTCTGCGGCTCAGGTTGGGGAAAAAGCATAAGTTGCTGAGAATCATCGGAAAGACTCTTTTCGTCTTGTATAAGCTCTTTCTCCAAATGTAATTCGCCGTTACCGCGAATGTGCTTCTCTTCAATTCCCTGTTTAAACAAAACCGGGCCAATCAGGCGCCGTCTGTGGCAATCAGTTGGATTCTCCTCCGCGCACATCACCGCCACTCTGTACTTTCGGCAGCCAGCAAACAGCCGTTTAATACCCTCGGCAAAGCGCTCTGATTGGGCGATACGAGCGTAATCTATGTGCCCTTCAGCATCGTAAAACTCGGCTTCCTTCGGCTTCCCACCCAATTCTTTGCCTAGGTGTAGATACTTGAGTCCGGCGTTTTGGATGGCGACCTTGAGCGCATCATGGCTGAACTGCCTTGAAAAGCGAGAAAACGGGTTGGTGCGAACGTCCACGAGTACCTCAATCTCATACCTTTCCAATAACTCAAGAAAGGTATCGATAGGATGGTTGGAGTGCCCGATCGTATAAATAGAATAGACGGCGCCGCCTTCGCCAGCGATTTCGTCTCCGGTCTTGTCACTTTCCAGCTTCGGTTCAAGCTCGTCGTCCATTCCCTCAACCCCTAATTCTTCGGATTCAGCAAGAATTCGCGCGCCCGGCAGTCCACCGGGCACTAATTCTATCAGGCTCTCCACAACCGGAGTGCCTATTATTAACTGAGAAAATCCAGAAAAACCCGCAAGAAGAGGCAGACACAGTCCCGCCAAACACTACTCTGTGGTAGACTTCCGGCATGGCAAACGAAGTTCCGGACGAGATTTTAACTATCCTCGCAAGAGACGCGCGTACTCCTTTTGAGACGATCGCAAAGATGACGGGGCGGTCAGTCGATGAGGTCGAGAAGGCTGTTCGCGATTACGAACAGAGCGGCGTCATCAAAACATACTACACAGTCATTGACTGGGAAAAAACCGGCAGTGAAAGAGTAGTTGCCTTCATAGACGTCAAAGTCACCCCTGCTAGAGACGTCGGCTTCGACGCCGTTGCCTGCAGAATTGCTCGCTTTGCTCAGGTGCAGAGCGTGTGGTTGGTTTCTGGGGGCAGCGACTTGAGAGTTGTTGTTGAGGCACCGAACCTCCGCGAATTGGCCACCTTCGTTGCTGAAAAACTCGCCACTATTGACGGTGTTACTGGAACAACGTCGCACTTCCTTCTGAAACGATACAAAGAAGATGGCGCCCTATTTTTCGACTCAGAACAAGATCAAAGACTTGTAGTTTCGCCTTAGGTTTTCCATGACCAAGAGTCTCAGCCTAAAACCTCTTTCCAAAACAGCGCTGGAAGTTCCATTCTCAGGAATCAGGCGCTTTTTCGACATCGCCGCGTCAATGCAAGACGTCGTTTCGCTGGGCGTCGGCGAGCCCGACTTCGTCACACCATGGGCAGTGCGCGAAGCGGCAATCTATTCTCTCGAGCGTGGGCAAACAACATACACTTCCAATTACGGTTTAATAGAACTGCGCAGAGAGATTGCGCGTTATCTGAACAAGCGGTACAAAGTTGAATACAATCCTGACGCTGAAATTCTTATTACGGTCGGAGTTTCAGAAGGGTTGGATCTGGCGATGCGGGTCCTGTTAAACCCAGGCGATGAGGTGTTGATTCCTGAGCCGTGTTATGTCTCTTATCGCCCTTGCGTATCTCTTGCCGGTGGCGTGCCGGTCGGAGTTGAAACACGCGCAGAGGAGAAATTCGCCGTCACCGCGGAGCAATTGAAATCCGCATGCACAGAGCGCACCAAAGCAATTCTGCTCGGCTATCCTTCCAATCCCACTGGAGCTGTATTAAGTCGCGACCAGATCGTGGACATAATCAACTTTGCCAGAGATCGCGGAATTTATGTGATCTCCGATGAGATTTACGACCGCCTCACCTATGACGGTATGCACACATGCGTCGCATCTGTACCAGGCGCTCGTGAAATTACAATCTTGCTGAATGGGTTTTCGAAAGCGTATGCAATGACAGGATGGAGAATTGCATACGCCTGCGCGCCGGAGCCAATCTTGAAAGTGATGATGAAGCTCCATTCCTACACGATGCTGTGCGCACCAATCACAGGTCAAATCGCCGCTCTCGAAGCAATCAAGCACGCTGAGAGTGAAGTAGAAGAAATGGTGTCGCATTACCGGCAAAGGCGCAGATTGATTGTTGA
>JAYRNY010000172.1:0-5639 GCA_041911975.1 bacterium
AAACATTATGTAGACGGGAGTCGGCTCTTTCATTTTGGTTTGCAAGTGTGTAATCAGTTCGGCCATCTCATCCACCGAACCAATGCCTCCCTTTTCAACTACAGCAAGATCGTTGGCTCTCAAAATTTCTTTGCGCGGGCTGAAATCTTTAGCGCTCAAGATTGTCGTTTGATATCCATTGCCGATTGGCTCCTGAGGAAGCTCGAGTGAAACACCGATCGAGCGGCCGCCAGCTTCGTAAGCGCCACGGTTGCCGGCTTCCATCATGCCCGGTCCGCCGCCGGTCATTACTGCGTAACCTTCTTTGGTAAGCAAGGCGGCAGTGAGCCTGCCTCTTTGGTAGGCGAAGGTGTCTGATTTGGTGCGAGCGGATCCGTACATTGTCGCCACTGGACCGTTTTCTCGGACAGCTTCCAGACCGGCGATCAGATCTTGATGAGCACGAATCACCATGTTTCGATCGGACAAATTGAGTTTGCTTTGCTCGACCATGCTCAACAAGTGTGGATGGACGCCGCTTTGAACATCTGCATTTCCGGCTACCTGTCGCTGCGCCAGATTGTCGTAATAATAGCGAGGCGGTGCGCTGGGATCGCGCGTGGACTCAGCTATCCTGGTCATTTCTTCCAGCGTCCGGGCGCCCTGCACTCCGCTGGTCGGTCTGAATCTCTCGTACAAAGTATTGGCACCTCCCATGAGGGCTCCGCCAAATGCAAAGGTACTGGCAGTTTGCAGTGTCTCGCCTGGAGATGCAAATCCTTTGCCGGAGAAGAGAGAATTCGTTTGCGCATGCGTGATACCACCGACAATACCACCAGCAGCACCGACGAACATGTCGTTTTTCAAAATACTTCTAACCGTTTGGTTGGCCAAGAGCCCTTCGGTATATCTGGCAGCCGGCGTAAAGCCCTGTGCTTCGGCGATTGCAGTTTGATTGAAAGCCCTCATTCCCAGCCCTTTCAAGCCTATGCTGGTGGCGGTCAAACTGCCCCAGGTAAGAGCACCGACGCCAGTGTTGCGCAAGCGAGCAGAGACAAATTCCTCTCCTGCCTCGACAGGCGTGAATATGCCGTTATATGCAGCACCGGCGATCATTGACTTGGCTACTGGAATGAGAGCGCCCCGGTTAAGTCCATATGCTGCCGAAGTTTCCATTTTGGCCGCCGCTCCCGGTCCGGCCAATCGAGCCATCATGATGAAGGGAAGCGCCCCACCTATGGTCCCGCCGACGGTCTGACCGGTCCATAGGGCACTACCGAATTCGGCGTTATCCGGTTTATCAAAAAACTTGGTACTTTGCTCCCAATGAGTCCCTGCCACTTTGTCGACTAGCTGGCTGGCACCGGTTAGCGGAGACTGAACGAGATTGTACTTGAATGAAGACCAGGCTCCGGCAGCAAAATCGGCCAATGCCGAGCCGTTATGTTTATCGTGTGGATGAAGGTCGCTCTGAGCCTGAGCAACTTCGCCGGTCGGAACGACCGCTTGCACCATCGAATCTCTAAAATCGCCGCCTGGCATGCGCGCCAAATCTCCATCGGCAACGCATTTATGCGCAGCCTGTGGTCTTACCTGAGATCTTCAGAAATCACGGCTCGATCTGATCGATTCTGCAATTCGAAAATTTACTTTTGAGAGCGAACAGAGATACGAACATATTAAGTCCGAGCAAGCACGGACGCATTGGGGAAAATACCATCAGCAGTTTAATTTCGATCCTGGTCTTTCTAATCTTCGGTCACTTCTTTAGAGTAATCACCCACCGTCAGGTCGGTCTGTGAGATCGCCCCGCGCCTGGAAAACGTTATCTTGAGGATGTCTCCGGGTTTCTGCGACTTGATGAGTTCGCGCATGTCTTTGGAGGAGACAACATTAACGCCATTGACCTTTTGAATCAGGTCACCCGGGACCAGTTTGGCTCGGTTGGACGGCCCGCCCACTGCTACTTTTCTGACCAGTACTCCCTGCACGTCCTTAGGTATTGAAAGCGCTTCTCTTACTTTTGGGTCGAGGTCTCTCATGTAGATCCCTAAATAAGGCCTGCTTATGATGTGATTGGCCAGAAGTCCGGTGGCCACTTCGCGGGCGACATCGACTGGGATGGCAAAGCCGATATTCTGCGCGTCATATCGAATGGCCGTGTTGATTCCTATGACATCGCCGCCCAGATTGAGAAGTGGTCCGCCCGAATTGCCCGGATTGATTGCCGCATCGGTCTGAATCAACTCCACATGGTGGTTGAGGTCGGCTACTGAGCGACCGATGGCGCTGACAATTCCGAGTGTGACTGTATGCTCGAAGCCGAAAGGGTTACCGATGGCAATTGCCCATTCTCCTGGTCGAATGTTCTTGCTGGAGCCCAGTCGGGCAATCGGCAGGCCGGTAGCGTTAATCTTCACCAGTGCCAGGTCAGTGAAGCTGTCCTTGCCGACCAGCTGCCCCTGAAATTCTCGTTTGTCGTTCAGAGTCACCTTTATCAGACTGTCATTGCGGGCGACATGGCTGTTAGTTAAAATAAAGCCATCTTCGCGAATGACCACTCCAGAGCCGGTCGCCCGTCTCTCTTGCCCATCGGCATAGGGCTGCGGAGTCTGCTCAGGGCGCATGCGCGGGCCGAAGAAAAATTGAGGAGCAGGAGTATCTATGGCAGTCGCCAGCGCCCTCTCGGCCGAGTTTTTTGCCGTAACCTCAATCGCCACTACGGCCGGGGCAACCTTCTCGGCAATATCAGCGACGGTATTTTCACCCAGATTGCGCACCACCACGTGCGACGAGGGGGCGGGAGGCAATTCCACTTCTTTCGTATCGACCTGACCCTGGGGCGATTTGCGAAGGCTGTCCTGTGTGTCATGCGACATGAATTGCGAGCCAATCCAGAGCCCGACGCCGAAGGTATTGAGAATGAGAATGACAATCAAAAGCCGGCTGCTCAAGGAAAGCGCCGTTGTTTGCTTACTTTCACTGGCATCGACCGGCTTACCTTGCAGCGGATCGCCATGAAAGCCAGCGCCGGCTTCATCCTCAGCCGTCTTAATCGAATGTTCGTCGCCGCTTTCAGGCATTGGACAGTTTCCCTGGGTCTTCTTTTATCTGCTTCTACCAATTCAAGACTATCATTCCCGGCCTCGCAAAGGTGACCACATCGGCAGAACATGCTGCTTCACAAGCTTCGCGAAAGGTTAGCCTAAAAGCTCAGTCAATCAACGGAGAGCGGATGACTGATGCTCTTGTCGCCACGCGCTGAAAGCGTGTAAACGGCTCCGGCCATCATGCAGAGTATCGCACAGACCGACACTACCGGCGGTGCACCGAAGCGGGCCGCGGACCAGCCGATGATCAAACTGCCAAGCGGCGAAACTCCCATCATTACGATTAGATAGATGCTTAAAACCCTGCCCCTGAGCTCATCGTTGACTGCCAGTTGGATGAGCGAGTGCCCACCGCTCAATTGAGCAGTGAGAAATAAACCGACAAAAACGATAGTTGACTGGCAGAGCCAATACTCTTTCGACCAGGCAAACGAGAGAAGGCTCAAACCAAAGAATATCGCGGCGAAGCCGAGATTGAATTTTAGGAATTCTCCTTTGCCTCGACTGGCCAAGGTCAATGCTGCAGCAAACGCGCCAAAACCGGCACCGGCTCTAAGCAATGCCAATGTGCGCACGTCTCCGTGCAAAATGTCGGAGGCAAAAACAGGCATCACAACGTTGTAATTCATTCCGCACAAACTGATCACACCACCGAGAAACATGAGCCGCACGATTGCCGGTGAGCCGGTTATGAATCGAATTCCGTCTCCAATTCCCTGGCTGGCCACCGCTTCTTTTGAAGGTGGATCCGGCTCGATGGCAATCAACGTATATGCAATCAATGTGGACAAATAGCTGGCAGCATTGAGAAAGAAGCAGGCTGACTCTCCCACAAGAGGAATGGCAATGCCGGCAAAGGCAGGGCCTATGATGCGTGCACCGTTGAAAATCGACGAGTTCAGGCTGACGGCATTGACGAGGTCCTTCCTCACGACAAGCTGCGGCAAGAATGACTGCCGGCAGGGAATCTCGAAGGCATTGACCGAACCAAGCAGGAGTGCCAGGGCAATACAATGCCAGACTTGAATTTGGTTATTGAAAGTCAAAAGTCCGAGCAGCAGAGCCTGCACCATAGCAACGAGCTGGCAGATGATGAGCACCGATTTCTTGTCCTTGTGGTCGGCCACCCAGCCGCCCAGAAGCCCTAAAACCATGACAGGCAAAAGGTTGGCACCTTCGACCAGACCGAGGAGAAAGGGTGAGTGCGTAAGACGAAAAACAAGCCAGCTCAAAGCAACTTGCTGCATCCATGTGCCCGACAAGGAGAGCAATTGGCCGACAAAGTAGAGTCGATAATTTCGGTAACGCAGCGATCTAAATGTATTGGCCAGCTCATTTGCCAGACTAAATTCGTCTTTGGCATCATTTGAATGATTGGATTCCATTGAATGATTGCGATCACCCGAATCATTGGCATCTTTGCAGTCGTTTATTTTTGCGCCCTCCCGTCAGGAAGCAAGGGAAGCAATGCGTTCTGCTCTTTCGGTCGATGACAGAAGCACTTCCAGCATAGTCTTCGTTTGTTTGGAAAAATCGACTACTGTTAAGCGGCGCTCGAGCGTTCTTACGCATTCTGCTGTTTCTTCAAAAGTTACTTCGGCGCCCTTTTTTTTCGTTTCCATGGTCTTCATTTTGAGAACAATGCGCACCAGCGAAACCAAGATTGAAAGATGATTCAATCCGGCAATCAGGCTTAAGCCCGCAAAGCCGGCACCAAAATAGAGTTTGGAGAAAATCTTCACATAGGCAAAACGCCTGAGCAGACTCTCACTTTGCTGGCCGAGCTGTCCAAGAGTGTGTTGATTCAAATCTGCAAAACTGACCTTCTTCACCTCTGCCTGGTCACAGGCAATATTTTGCAGCAGCACCTTATCCGGTGGCGCGATCAAACTGCGCGCCAGACTTTGCACATCTATTTCACAAGTCCCTCTTGCGTACACATCTGACGGAAAGTAAGCATCGATAAGCGTTTTGATTAACAGCGAATCGACTGTCTTTGGTTTGGCTTCTAAAGACGGAATGAGATCTAGGTCACGTTTTTCTTTTATCAATTGACCGGTTTGCCTGGCCAATCGGCAAAGAATCTTGTCGGCTCGCTGGCCTTCTTCATTCAAGGATGAAAGGAAGCTCTCTTCCGATCGCAGATAATCTTCGAATAAAAGCGGCTGACCATCAATCAACTGCAGGCTGGACCAGTCCGGTGCCAGATCCCCGTAGAGCGTGCGGAATAATTCATATGCCTTCCGAAGATGCTCTTTCTGCTCTTTCAGTGGACGCCCACTGTTGTACAGCACTCCCGTAGAGGCGAAGCTGGCAGAGGCATATATACCGCTTGGTGTGGGCGTAAAAGTATACGGAAAGAGACGGCACATTGAAGGCTTCGCTTCTTCTCCGAACTGCAAATGAATATCGCAGCGGTTGTCAGGCGAAAGAAACTGACACTTCCCATCTGCTCTTTTTCCCAGAGCATTTGTGAACATTTTCTGAGGAAGGGAGCCGGATGCGCTCGTCTTGATTACGTGAACGGGATCCCGGGCTGATTCGGACTGA
>JAYRNY010000173.1:0-2322 GCA_041911975.1 bacterium
AACCCCCTCGGTGTAAACGAGGTGCTCCACCATTGAGCTAACCGCCCTTGGTCAGGTAGTTTAGCACGGAGTCTTTATCAAGAGCCTGACTGGGTGGCTTGTTGTTTCAGGGGATGAAGAAATATAGGGCTTTTGAGGCGAAACCACGCCCCTGTTTGGGTTTTAAGCTTTGGGCGGCCTCCCAGGGTTTTCCCTGTTTACAACCTCTGGGCGCCTGCCGATAATGGGGTTTCGAATTTTGCCGATTGCTAAAACATGAATAATTCAACCTTGGGGTCACTTTCGCAGTGGCTTGTTTCTGTCTGAAGACGTTTTCCACTTGAGATTGAACATGCAAATTGAAAGGATCCAAAATGACTGGCTATGGTGCGGGAATTGGATTGTAGAAACTGACTTCGGGGTGAAGGTTTATGCAAAACAAAAGTGACCGAGGTACCGTTGTAGGCCTTACTCTCATTTATGCAGTTTCAACTATCTCGCTTATTCAAATTCATCCCATCAACCCGTGGCTCGCAGGTTTAAGAGTAGGTCTGCTCTTGCTCTTCTCGTCGGTTTGTCTGTATGCGCTGTTTCTTGTAAAGCGTGACGGGCTGGCAAAGCTTGCCATCTGTTCGCCGGCCCAATCATTCTCGCCTATGACTATCAGAATTATTGGGCTTCTCGTATCGGCCGTTTGCGGATTTGTACTTGCCTATCCAATCATTTCCGCACTGCCGATGATTACCGATCATCATTCACTGAATGGGTGGCGAGAGACAGTTAAGTTTCAGACCACATTGATAGAGAAGCTGGAAGGCAAGCCGGCAGCCGAAAGGTATTGGAAGCGCTGTTTCAGCCACATCTTCGAGTCCGCTGGAAATTACGAGCACCGAGGGAACCTGGTTAAGGCTCTGGATTACTACAGCGAGTGCAAAGACTTGCAAGATGAGTCAGACTTTTCCGGTACTGACGTCGCCAACGCGATCGGTTTGATTTGTGACCGTCTCAACGAATTCGACATTGCGGACCTTCACTATTTCCACACTGGAGACATTCTGGATGAATTTTCCACTGGTATACACCTTATCAGCAATGCTCGCATGCTGCGGATTTTGAGGTTCGTGCCGGAGGAGATTGTTGTTGAGGAATTCAACTGGGGACGGGATATCGCGAACATGAGAGATCTTGACTCTTGCGATGTGGCTCAGCATTACAGCATCATTGATATGACAAAAATGGATGATTACCAGCGCGAGTTGATACGCCCAATTTTTCACCCTCAAATTCTTCCCGGCAAGAGCAAGCTGACTGCGCGACAGCGAGCATCGCTCGGCGAAAGTTGGAAGCATCCATATCAACGTTTGACTGAAGAGCAGTATCAACTGACGAAGTTTTCCAGTCGGCTTGTTCTCAAATCAATTGGTGTAAAAAATTGCAACTATTAGTCGATGCCCACGTGTGTGCACGACAGAATTTCAAATGACCTGATTGCAAATTAGCAGCTTGCAAGAGAGTGAAGTGCAAATGATCGATAAAAAGACATCAGTTCAACGCAGGATTATCTTTGTCGCAAGCCTGGAATTCCTGCTTGCCACCATGGGATTGATGCAACTCAGTTTTGCAAATCCCGTTTATGAAGGATTGCGCTATCTGTTTTTAGTTGTCTTTGCTTCGACCGCTATCTATGGATTCAGATTGGTTAGGAATCCGGCATTGCTGGATAGTGAATCCGGGGTGCCGATGCTTAAGTCACCGGTGCGTGAGATGCTTCGCATCGGTGTTTCGTCAGTCACTTTGCCGATTATTTGCTACGTTGGCTACGGCGAGTTTCTGATCCTTGTCGATGCTCAGTACGTGCCATCATATACGAAGCGTGTGTTTGAATATGCGGCGCTGAAAAAGCGACTGGAAAGCGAAACTGCTGGACAGTGCTTCATTTGCCTGGCGGGATACACGCAAGCGCGAATAGCCGAAAGGCTCGAGATGACTCATCAAGATCCTTTTGCACAGTATGGTGTGTACATTGAATTGATGAAGGCGTTTACGAAAAATCCCAACTTCGGGCTGGCCATCATGGCGCGCATTTACGACAAATTCGGCGAGACGGCGAAAGCGGACGAACTGTACGCTGAGGATCAATACTATTACCACATGCAAATTGACGAGCCACCGAGCGCCTATACAGTGATTGAGGCTCGTTTGCTGGATGTGCTGCGATACATTCCTGAGAAAGAAGCGCTGAAGAAAATATCGTGGATGCCGAAGCTGATAGCGGACAAGAACACGTCTGCTTTGACGCTCGGGCTGAAGAGAGTGCACATCGATTTCAGGCGGACGATCTAT
>JAYRNY010000174.1:0-3008 GCA_041911975.1 bacterium
GACCTGGAAATCTCCACCCCCCAATGAGCTATCATTGTGAACGGTTGAGTTTAGACAGGACGCTTGGTCAATGGCAAAAATTCTGGTTGCCGACGACGACCCGGATCTGGTGGGCATGGTCGAGGATTGCCTCGAAGCGGAGCTGCACACCGTAGATACTGTTTACTCGGGTAAAGAAGCTCAAGATAGGCTCAAGATCTACAAGTACGATCTTGTCATTCTCGACTGGCAGTTTCCTGATGCCGAAGGACCTGACATTCTCAGTACATTCCGCGGGCTGGGCGGATTGACACCGGTTTTGATGCTGACAGGTAGGAGCAAAACCGCCGATAAAGAGCACGGTCTGGATTCCGGCGCCGATGATTATCTGACCAAGCCCTTCGATTCGCGGGAGCTGAAAGCACGCGTGCGCGCTTTATTGAGACGCTCAGTCGGCGCTGCTTCCAATGTCATCAAGATTAGAAACCTCGTGCTCGATCCTGCCGCGCATACCGTCACTCGCGACGGCAAAGTTATCGACCTCTTGCCTCGAGAATACGCTCTTTTAGAATTCATGATGCGCCACCCGAATCAGACTTTCAGCAATGAAGCACTCTTGGACAGAGTCTGGGCGACTGAGTCGGATTCATCGCATGATGCCGTAAGAACATGCGTGCAGCGGCTGCGAAAGAAAATCGACGTGGAGGGCGAGCGTTCGATAATTTCCACAAAACACCGCGTTGGCTATATTCTCGAACCGTAAGGAAAAGCGCCGTGCCATAGCCTGGTTAGAAGTTGCGCTTAGACTCTGCAAAGCCCCATACAAAGACGGGTCGCAGGGTCAAAGATGCAAACCTCAATTGCCCCAATTCACATTGATTTAGACAGCAAAACCCTGCTGTTCAGGCAGGTTGCAGACTCGATTCGCTTTGAAATCGAAAGCGGCAGGTTGCCTGCCGGGGCAAAACTTCCTTCCACTCGCAATCTGGCCGTTCACCTCAAAGTATCGCGCGCCACAACCAGCGCGGCATATCGTGAATTGGTCAGACTGGGGTTGATCGAAAGCCCTGATCACGGCGGAACATATGTGAGACACACGCTGACTCACCACGGCACAAGCGATGCTTTGAACTTCTCACCAGATGAGTGTGATGAACGGGATAATGAAGATCCTGCTTTTTCGGCCCTTTCGCGCGAACCAATCAGGACCGGTCCAGACACAAGCGCCGACGCTGGTTTTGTAGATGCTTCACGCCTGCCCTCGCACCTTCTTCCACTGAAAAAATGGAATCAATATTTTTACACCCGGCACCCTTCATCAGAAGACAAACTGCGGCACAGTCTGGCATCGTATTTGAAACGTGCACGCTCAGTAGTTGTCGCTCCGCAGCAAATCGTTGTTTTCGGCAATCAACGTCAGGCACTCTTCGCTGTAAATTCGATACTACTGCAGCGCGACGACATCGTCGCCATCGAGCATCCCATTGAGCCAGCAGCAAGAGCTTCCTTTCAGGCACAGGGATCCATTCTTGTCCCCCTTGAATCAGACGGCAATGGTATTGTGGTAGACCACCTGAAAGATTTGCGGGAAGTGAAACTCACATACACGTCTCCCTCGAACCAGCATCCAAGCGGCACGGCACTATCCCTTGAAAGACGCCACAGTCTCTTGAATTATGCAAGAGAAAGGAAAATGCTGATTGTGGAAAACGACAGCGATCACGAAATCACGTACAGAAATCGGACAGTACCTGCATTGAAATCGCTCGACCAAACCAATCATGTCATATACATTGGCTCTTTTAGTAAGTCTTTGTCGCCGCTCACCGACATTGCCTTCGTCGTTGCGCCGCCGAGCCTGGTGCCGGCTCTCCGGCAATTCAGCAAGGTATCGGGCAGTGACGCACCCGCTATGGAGCAACACGCATTAGCTTGCATGCTCGAAAGCGGGCATCTGGAGCGGCATTTTTACCAACTTCGTCCCCACCTTTCGGAGAACCGGAGGAAACTAATTGAAAGTCTGGCCCAGAGTTTCGGCCAGTCGGCTTCCTTGCTTGCCAATGCTATAGGAACCATACTGTGTGTCAGATTTGCCTTCGCCTTGCCTGCCTGTTACTTGCAACAAGCGGCACTAAAAGCAGGTTTGCCGATCTTGGACGCATCCAAGTATTATGGGGCGAAAGAGGAATCCAGTCAGCTTCTAATATCCATTGCGCACGTTGACACAGGAAGTGTCGCGACCAGCATCGAACGTTTCTCTCAATCAGTTGTTTTCCAATGCGTCAGTGCAAAAGAAGATTCACACCGAAATGGCGCGCAAATCCAGTCCATGCCTGAAGATCACTTGGATGCGTTAATACTGTCATAGTATTTCTTCTGGGCCACTGCTTGAGTGCGCATCCCCTCTACGCCTTTTTCCTGACCTTTCACCGGCTTGTATCGCGCCAGAGCATTAAGGGCTTTTACCTGATCTTGAGCCGCTGCTTTAGTGTCACCCATTCTTGCTTCATTGGCAGCCAGTTCGTTGCGCGCGAGAAACAGCATAAAGTACCCTTCGTTCGGCAAACTCGCTGCAGTCAAGAGTTTTGCAGAAGACATGAGCAATGGCTGAGCCTTCTCAAGTTGTTTGTCTCTCGCAAAAGCGACACCAGTAAAAAGCTTTGCATATCCAACAAGTTCTTCATTCTTAAGATGTTCGTATGCAGCTATTGCTCCATAGCCCATCTCAACTGCCGCCTTATAGTCTTTAAGGTATTCGATTGCCAGCTCGCAGCAGCTACGATAGCAGGAACCTGCGCCTTCCATGGCCCGCTTGATCAGGTCCTTGTTTTTGCACTCCTTTTCCACATAAAGGCGTTCAAACATAGTAGCTGCATTCTTGCGGCTGACATAAGAGTCGTGGGGGGGGGGGGGCGGCCCCAGACCCGCACCCCACACATGTTAAAAGAGGGCGGAAAAAAAAAAAAAAAAAAAATACAGATAAGAGAGCCGTGCCAAAGTAAAAATTTTTTTATACGAAAAAATCGAAA
>JAYRNY010000175.1:0-5865 GCA_041911975.1 bacterium
AGGAGAAGTACGGAAAGTCCAGAGAAAAGGACTTGAGAGATGAGATGGGCGGCTCCGACCTGAAAAAGGGTCTAGAGCTCCTCAACAAGAAAGACAAGGTCAAAGACGTCGAAGCTGAAAAAAAGACAGTCACGGACTGGGCTGAATATAAAATCAAAGACCCTAAAGAGCTGGCCAAATTCAAGGCAGACATGGAAGCCTTTGAAAAGCGCGCCAAAGAGCAGGGTCTGCCACCGGAAGAAGTTGCCACCACATACAGGCAAATGTCTCGCCTTCTTTCCGCAAAAGACGGAGTAGTCAGTCCGGAAGAACGTGTCAAGTTAGCGGAACAAATCATCCACCACGCAGCTGACCCGAAGAACATCGATCAGGGCAGCTACAACACCTGCAACGTCACTACCCTCGGCGAACGCACCATGACGAAGAATCCGTCCGCTGCCGCTGAGATGATAGCGTCGACGGCATTGACAGGTGAATATAAGGCGCCTGACGGCAAAGTGATCAAGATAGACAAAGAGAGTCTGGTGCCTACACAGGAAGGACGGCTCAATCCGCCCGGAGATGGAAAGCGCAGCCATGCCACTCAGATTATGAATCTGGTTATGGTGAACGATGCGACCCAACGCCGCAATCCGCCAGAGATATACGCTCAAAGGACCAAAGATCTCAAAGAAGGCGACAATGGTGAGCGCCTCTATAAGGCGGACGGCAAGACCGAAGTAACACGCAAGGTCGAGAAGGAAGTCACCGACCCAATAACCGGTGAGAAGAAGAAAGTTAAGGTCGATGAGCCGTGGCGCCAACCGTCTTTGAGCTGCAAGGAGATCGTTGAGGTCGGAGAAAGAGTTACGGGTGAGAGACCACCACTAATCTCGCATGAGAAAACCGATAATTCCGACAAGCTGGTGGTCATTAAGTCCGAGCAGGACATGGCCAAGAAATTGAAAGAGCTCAAAGAACAGGGCAAGTTGCCTGCCATAATCATGGTGGACGCCAATCATCCAATGTTTGGTGGCAGCGGCAAGGAACAAGATGCTGGCAGTTGGCACGTGGTTTCCGTCACAGGATACGACGAAAAAACAGGGAAGGTGGAGATCTCCAATCAGTGGGGCTCGAAAAACGACAAGACTGTCGACATCAAAGACTTGTACGAAGCCACTCGTAGATACGTTGCACCACCGAAGGTCGATCAAGGTTCTACAAGAAATCTTCAGTTTGATCGACAAAACGGCACTGAAAACTTGAAGATCGACAACAAGTTAGACTTCATACAGAAAGATGTAGAATTCGACAGACGGTACAGGGACGGAAAACCGATTCCTAAGGAAGAATTGCAATTGTAGACACAGAGTCCATAGCCAAGGCGACTCTTGAGGAACAGGCTGGCAGTCTTGAACTCTAACGGATGCAAATCAGACCTGGATAAAATGGATTTGGCGATATACTGGCAAATTGAATTGGAGTACGAATATGGGATTTCTAGATGCGCCTGACGATTCACGTCCCAAACTCAGCACCATTTGGCATGCGGAAGAGAAGGCTCCAGCTGATGTGGTTGTATTGGCTCAGGCGTTCAAGGGAGGCGCAATTGCTGTTGGCTCCAATCCGCAAATGAAAGAATTTAATGATGTTTTGGATTTCAAAAAATTCACGGCGCCTTCCACCTGGATGAGGGGCACCGACAACTCAAACATTGGCCATAGAACCAAAACATCATTTCAACCATCAACGCAGTCTGACCTGGAGCTCTCTGCCTATTACCGAGGTCTCCCGATTGGAGATTCGTCCGGGCGAGCATTTCATGATTTGATTGCAGGCAACTCCAACTTAAGTGTACCCAAAGTACTTTTTCAAGAGAAGTTCAGTGCTGCGGGCTCTCCTTTGCCGCCGAGCGCTCAAGAGACAGAGCTTCTTAAGAGTCTTGCCGATGTTATGGGAATATCGTCATCGGGAGACAATCAAGTAACCAATCCACACAAGCCGCCTCACGCGTACTCGCCGACCTTTCATGTCGATCGCGTACAGCTCAGGCCGGTTAACGGCACACCAGTGTTAGAGGTGGAGGGTGCGTTTGTAAACGAGCAAGGCAAGCCGAGCACCTACTACAAAGGCGTCTTTATTGATATCGATCGCTCTACTGGAAGGCAAATCCATCAGGTTTTCATGCAAAGCTCCGACAAAACCGCCTTTACACAGAACAAACCTATTTATGAAGCGAGCGTAAATTCACTCGTCTGGTAAATTGCCGAGCCTGGATGATTGGTGGACATTTTTCAGTTTTTTCGGACCTGCTTAAAGTCGCCATAAACGTACCTGAGCTGTCAGTCTGCTGCTCATTTTCCTACTTGCGTTCGGCGGTGAATTTGTTGTGCAATTGGCCGCAGGCGGCATCGATGTCTGTGCCGCGCTCGAGTCGAACAGTGACTGTCTTGCCAGTGCGGCTGGCCAGTGATTTGAAACGCTGCTGTGAATCGCGGGTGGGGCGGTCGTAGAGCGCTTCTCCCATTGGGTTCAAGGTCGGATTGAAGGGAATCAAATTGATATTGCAGTGAAGATCTTTGACGAGTTCCGCAAGTTGAATGGCTTGCTCGGGTCGGTCGGTTACATCTTTGAGAAGAACATATTCAATCGTCACTCTGCGGTTGGTCGTGTCCACATAATCGTGCATAGCCGCCATGACTTCGTGGATTGGATATTTCTTCGTGATGGGAACTATTTCTTCTCGTGTCTCCACATCTGGTGCGTGCAGAGAAAGTGCCAGGGTGATCGGTAAGTTTGCTTTTGCCAGTTGCCTGATACCGGGTACGATACCGGAAGTGGAAACAGTAATGTGGCGAGCGCCGATGCCGACCGTGTTGATAAGCCGTTTCACTGAGTCGATTACTTCGTCCGTGTTGAGCAGAGGTTCTCCCTGTCCCATGTATACGACATTGCCCACGCGTTTGCCTGACTCGCGCTGTATGCTCAGTATTTGGTCGATGATTTCTTGGGCGGTCAGGTTTCTCTTGAAGCCCAGGTAGCCGGTAGCGCAGAAAGTGCAGCCGACTGCGCATCCTACCTGGCTGCTGACGCACGCCGTTAGAGACGGGCGATCTTGAAATGCCATCAAGACCGACTCGACCATTTTGCCGTCGGGCAATTGAAAGAGATATTTGCGGGTTTCGTCCGAGCTGACCTGCAAATGAGCCAAATTGAGCAATCCAACCTCAGCGCTCTCTGAGAGTTTTTTCCTGAGGTCGGCGGATAGATCCGTCATCTCGTCGAAGCTTTTCGCCCATTTGCTGTAAATCCAGCCGTGGATTTGCTTTGCGCGGAATTTAGGCAGTCCGAGTTTCTTGACAAAATCCTCGAGCTCGTCAAGGGTCAAGCCTGAAAGCGCTGGCGGGCGCCCGTATTTTGTCAGTTCGATTTCAGGAGTGGCGCTGTCTGTGCTCACGGCGTTGTCCAAACTACTGTTTTTGGTTTGCTTTCGATAAAAGGCTGACAGGCTCGTTGTTTTGCGCCCTCGCCTCGAATTTGCCGCCCGCTCTAAGTTGTGTTTCAGCCTGAAACTTACGAGCGAGGGCGACGTCAACATAATAGCAGCGCCCTTGGCATCTGTCGCTTCTGAAGGTCTTCTGATCGTAAAGAGACTCAATACTTAGGAGAAGGTTCAATGTTGTGGATGTCATAAGGGCCGATGATACAATCAGAAACTAATAAGATCTGTGCCGAATGCCCACGGGCTGGGCTTGGCGAGGTTTCCCGCCTGTGCAGAGGACCGTGGATAAAACCTCTCAAACCGGCTCTGACAGGACATTGAGTAAGATTGTTTAGTAAATCGTGGGAGTGAATATCGAATGTCGGAATCCTGGGAAGAGCGCACGCGAACCTGGCTGAAGGGACTTTTTGGAGACTCGAATGAAAAGCGCGTAAAAGCGCTGCAAGTTTATGTCGATGCAACGAACAAATTCGAGCCCGAAATGATGAAGCTCTCCGATGAGCAACTGAAGGGCAAGACTGCCGAATTCCGCAGCAAGATCGAAGCTGCGCTTAAGAACGTTCCTGACGTCAAGCTCATTCCCGATGACGCACCGAAGATGCCGGGTCAATTCCGCACGCAGAAAGACAAAGTGCTCGATGAGATTCTCGAGCAGCTTCTGCCTGAAGCTTTTGCCGTTTGCCGCGAAGCCGGCCGCCGCGTCCTCAACATGCGCCACTTCGATGTGCAGCTCATGGGCGGTGCCGCGCTGCACTTCAACAAGATTTCCGAGATGCGCACAGGTGAAGGTAAGACACTCGTCGCCACTTTGCCTGTTTATTTGAACGCACTGACCGGTCGCGGCGTGCACGTCGTCACGGTCAACGATTACCTGGCCAAGCGCGACTCCGAGTGGATGGGACAGATTTACAAATTCCTCGGTTTGACAGTTGGTCTGGTCTATTCGCACCAGCCTGATGACGAGAAATATGCGGCATATCGCTGCGACATCAGCTATGGAACCAACCACGAATTCGGCTTCGACTATTTGCGCGACAACATGCGCAAGTCGCTCGACCAGCTCGTGCAGCGCCCCTACTACTTTGCAGTCGTCGACGAAGTCGACAACATCCTTATTGACGAAGCGCGGACGCCTTTGATCATCTCCGGCTTCCCGACCGAGTCCTTCCAGGAAGTGTATGTCGCTTGCTCCAGAGTGGCGCCGATGCTGGAACGCGGCATGGACAAGGAAGATGAAGATTGCGATTACTGGGTAGACGAAAAAGGTCACAACATTCTTCTGACTGAGCGCGGACAAACTCGTGCCGAGCAATTGCTCAATGTCACCGACCTCTTCGACTTGCACTTCAACTATCACCACCACATGGTGCAAGCGCTGAAGGCGAAAGAGCTGTACAAGTTGGACGTAAATTATGTAATTCGGCCGAACGAAGAAGGCAAAATGGAAGCCGTCATCGTCGACGAATTCACAGGCCGTATGATGCAGGGACGCCGTTGGAGCGATGGTCTTCACCAGGCGGTTGAGGCCAAGGAAGGCATTCCAATTCAGGAAGAAACGCTCACATACGCGTCAATCACATATCAAAACTTGTTCCGTCTCTATCCTAAACTCTCCGGCATGACCGGTACCGCGATGACGGAAGCGGCTGAATTCAACAAGATCTATAACCTCGATGTTGTTGCAATTCCGACCAACAAAACTTCAGTGAGAGGCGACCAGCCCGACGTTATATATAAGACGGAATTGCAGAAGTACATTTCGGTTATCGAAGAAATAGTCGACTGTCACGAAGATGGCCGCCCGGTGCTGGTTGGAACCACCAGTATCGAAAAGTCAGAACTGGTTGATGAGTTGCTCAGCAAACCGCAACAAATGGGCGAAGTGCTGCTGAAGAAAATTCAGAAAGTTATGGATAGCATCAAGAAGAACAACCTGTCCGGCGAAAACATTGACGCCTTGAAGAAAATCTTCGAGCGCCCGGCATTGATCGATCCAGCGAAAATGGAAGAGACGTGCAAACTTCTCGAAAAAGAGTTTCCGAAGAAAGATGAGTTCCTCGAGCGCATTTATTCTGCTCTTAGATCCGCACGTGTTGTTTCCGCAGTCAGAAAGGGCATTCCGCACCATGTTCTGAATGCGAAGCACCACGAGAAAGAAGCAATGATCGTTGCTCAAGCCGGACGAAAAGGAGCGGTTACCATCGCCACCAACATGGCTGGTCGTGGTACCGACATCTTATTGGGCGGCAACCCGGAGTATCGTGCCAAAGAGAAGGTTCACAAGGACTCTCCGGATCTGGAAGGCGATGAGTATGAAGCCAGGGTCAAAGAAGTAACCAAGAAATTTAAAGAAGAGACCGACAAAGAACACGACGAAGTTGTGG
>JAYRNY010000176.1:0-2686 GCA_041911975.1 bacterium
CAAAAATTTCTGTCGGACAGTTCTCCTGATTATCAAAAGCAGTATGACGCTACTTTGGCAGCGCTAGCCGCCAAAGAGAATCTGCTTTCGCTCATTGCTGAGCAGCGCAAGGCGTCGCTCGACGTGATCTTGCCAGACTGGATTACGCAGCAAAAGCAATGGCGACTAGAAGCGATCGGCGACTTTCTGGTTTCTTCTGATGAGACTTTGCTTGCCGAAAAACTTAGCGGTCGAATCGAGGCGATAAAGGAAACGCTCGTCGCCGACAGATTGCTTCTTGAATGCGTAGATTCCATGGCTAAGGCGCTGAAGCAGAAGAGACCGCGGCCGCTGCTTCATGCGTGAAATTGTCGTAATTCAACCAATCGATCAGTAGGCCATGCGGAAGACCCTGTCTTCCGTATCGCTCACTGATCAGTGGTTGCACAATTATTCCTTCAGTGAAAAATTTCAACAACGAATTAAACAGGAAACTTCAATGAATACTCCAAGCAGTGAAACAGTTTCAACCCCAATAGCTGGCAGCGGCTCTGAAATCCGTGTTCAAGGCCGATTCAACGCACAAGCTGGTTACGTAGTCTACGCCGAACGCGGCTCAAAGGTGTACGCCTTCGACGGCTCAATTGTCTATGCAGAAGCTGGTTCGTTGGTTCATGCCCTTGCCGGCTCGACAGTCTTTGCTCGCTCAGACTCCACTGTCCTGGCGCATAGAGGCTCGACTGTTCACGCGCACAAGCAATCGAACCTGACCGAGTTCAAGGGCTCCACGGTTTATACGGCACAGTGGCTGGCTCTGCGCTCCCCGAATAACAACATTCACACGGCGACCGCAACATATGAACGCTGGCTCGCCGAACGCACGAGAATTGTGCGTGCCGATCTGGCTCAAAAGCACAAGCTCATGCACACGAGTGCTTTCATACTGCTAAGAGGCACGTTCTATCGCTGGGCCGAACTTTTCCCGGCAGCTCTTCCTGAGCTGATGAAAGCTCCTGTCGTACTGGCTGTCGGTGACCTCCACATCGAGAATTTCGGCTCCTGGCGTGATGCGGAAGGGCGACTCAATTGGGGCGTGAATGACTTTGACGAAGCCTATCCGCTGCCTTTCACCAACGATCTGGTTAGACTGGCTACTTCGGCTGCGTTTGCCATTGAAGCTGGTAAACTCTCCCTCTCTCTCAAAAATGCCTGCGCCGTAATCGTCAAGGCTTATCATGCCACTCTTATTGAGAACGGCCGGCCTTTTGTTTTGTCCGAGAAGAATATCGAGCTGGGTAGCATGGCACGCAACAAGCTCAAGGACCCGCGCGCTTTCTTCAGTAAGCTTGATGCACAGGCAGAAGCAGGACCAGTACCAGATATGGTGGTCAAGATGCTCGAGAAATCAATGCCGGGCAATGCTTCCAAACCAGTC
Source organism: bacterium (assembly GCA_041911975.1). GTDB lineage: Bacteria > Cyanobacteriota > Vampirovibrionia > Obscuribacterales > Obscuribacteraceae > QKMZ01. The sequence continues at coordinate 1,415 of JAYRNY010000176.1, forward strand.
TGCTTCCATCGTCAGGCTGGCGTCGGCAGTCTGGGACGACAGCGTTATGTAGCCGTGAGCGAACTGAGCGGAAGCCGAATCGTCCGTGAGGCCAAGGTGATGCTACCTTCTGCCTGGACTGTCGCCAATCCTGGGGGAGACAATACCGCCACCAAAATTTATCTTAACCAGCTTTTTGAGGGTTGCCTGCGTTCTCACGATCCTTTCCTTCGTGTCCTGGATGGATGGGTGATTCGCAGACTGGCACCAGATTGTGCCCGTATCGAGCTGAGTGACTTGCCTGATAAGCGAGATGAGCAGATCCTGCTGGAGGCGATGGCAGCCGAAACCGCCAACATCCACCTGGGCAGTGCCCAGGCGCGCGCTGGCATTATCGAGTATCTCAACACGAACGGTGACTGGCTTTTGCCTGCCACCAAGAAAATGGTGTGGCTGACCAAGCAAGATTTTCTTGACTGGCAAATTGGTTAGCTAATGCCGACTTGGTAAGCCGCTCTTCAGATCCACTCGCCAAACCAATCCAATTCAATCGAACATTTTTGCAAGGAGCTACACCTATGCTAAAGAAAGAAGAGATGGTACCGGGGACGGTACTAAAAGTCAAACCAGTAATCAAAACGGGTCTGCCTGGCTTTGCGCCTATTGGCGGTAGCGATGTGAAGGATCATCTCCTCATCACTCCAGAGTGTGGCGGTGTGATGTTTGCGTCCTGGAAGGTGACTTCGGGAACCATTTTGGAAGTCATTCAGGGTCCCAAACGCCGGAGGCAAGGTATCAACACCGCCATCGTTAAGGTGCGCGATCAAGAAGAAATCGTCGGTCATGTCTACTGGTGTGAATTGCGTGTCAGTTGCGAAACGATGTAATTGTGATGCCATTTCGAAGAATCCGCCGTGAGCGAAGGTTGTCGCACTTAGTGTTGCGCGCAGTCCTGAAATCTAAGCCCTTCAACCATTCCAGCTAAGTCCGTTTGGCCGGTGACTCGAGTGTCCTACTGTTTGTGTTTGCGGTCGACGCATGGCGTCGACCCAACACTAAAATCAAGCTGGCAATGGTACCGCCACGGTTTATTGAGTCTTACTTCTTGAACAATTATCTCTTATAGCTTGTAGTATAATTCACCATTTCCTCGATTCTGAATCCGCCGTACACTTGGTTGGTTTGTCAATTTGACGGTGAGCTAAAATGCATACATGAAACAGCCGGACAAAATCGCTAAAGTAGCCACCAAGGTTGATCTGCATGCGCGACCTGGAGATTTGGCGTATTGGC
>JAYRNY010000177.1:0-5659 GCA_041911975.1 bacterium
CGTCGCCGGCCATGGCTGCAATCCACGGACACGATTGTGTATTGTCCAGGCGTCCCAAGTCCAATCTATAACGCCCATTTCCTTACTTAGAATCGGAGCGTAGGTATGCTGGCTATCATCTTGAGGCTCGGCAACCAATGTTCCGTCCAACATTTTCTCGATGGTCGTAATCACCAGTTTGGCGCCTACTGTAGACAGCTCTCTTGCCAGATCTATAGACGTCATTTCTTCTGTCAGCGGGACTTCGGCTTTCAAAAGCATTGGTCCCGTATCGACCCCCGCATCTGTAAACATGGTAGTGATACCTGCTACGGTATCACCATTCATAATCGACCAATTGATGGGCGCCGCACCACGCCACTTAGGAAGTAAGGAACCATGCAGGTTCATGACACCTCTTTTGGGCAGCTCCAATACTTCTTTTTTGAGAATCTGCCCGAATGCCACCATTACGATCAAATCCGGTTCGAGCTTGCGCATAGCTGCAACCGTGTCGGGATCTTTGGCTAGTTTTGTAGGTTGCAAAACCGGAATGCCATGATCGAGAGCCACTTCCTTCACCGGCGGCATGTGCACTTTGTTGCCGCGACCCGCCGGTCTGTCAGGCTGACAGACTACGCCGACGACTTCAGTTTTTGGAAATTTGATGAGCTCGTTTAGAGTCGGAACTGCAAACTCGGGAGTCCCTAAAAACAGCACTTTCAAGGGACACATCCTATTCGCCTTGAAGGCTGATTTCTACGATGTGATCGAAGTTAAGGCACTGCTTGTCATCCAGGGTTATGTACATAAGACGAGTACCATCGAAAACGATATTGGTCAGTCTGCCGGAATATTTCCATTGCTCACGCGTGACAACGGAAACATTTTCACCAATCCATTGCCTGAGAAACAGGCGTTCTTTGCCCTGCGACATATCCACATCCTCCGCCAGGTCACATTGGAGCACAAGCCCATATACGGTAAGATATCAGGACTTGGCTCAGCAGAGGAGCCCACCTGCTCAAAGATGGCAAAATATAAAGCTGGTCGCGACATTTGAAAGGACGACTAATACTGTTGCCAGCCGGTTTGTGGCTGACCGTTTTCATGGTCGTGCCGCTCGTGATCTTGCTTGTGTTCAGTGTCGGGCACCGAGATGATCTGGGTAGAGTAGCGCTGACCGGGCTGAACTTTGAAAATTACACGCGGTTTTTCACTGGACCTTATTTACTTACTCTTATGCGCTCGATGACGCTGGCAGCTATGACCACGGCTGTTTGTCTGATTCTTGGCACTCTGACTGCAACTTGGCTGGCATTTGCTGTGCCGGCAAAATACAAAGGTCTTTTGATGACTTTGTTCGTGCTACCGCTCTGGACTTCTTTCTTGCTGCGCATTTACGCCTGGATTACCATTCTTCGTCCGGAAGGAATCCTGAACGACGTACTGATCAATTGCGGATTTCAGAGCCCTCCTTTCATTCTGTATTCACCTTATGCCGTTCTTCTGGGCATGGTCTACAACTATTTGCCTTACATGGTGCTTCCTGTTTACGCATCGCTGGAAAAGCTCGACGTAAGGCTGATTGAAGCAGCCGCAGACCTGGGCGCCACACCTTTGAAAACTTTTTTCAAAGTGACGGTGCCATTGTCTTCGCGTGGTCTGATTGCCGGTAGCATCATGGTCTTCGTTCCGGCGCTGGGCGACTATGTCACCCCCGACTTGTTAGGCGGCGGTAAAACCATGTTCATCGGCAACTTGATCCAAAATCAATTTCTTGCCGTGCGCGATTGGGCATTCGGATGCGCCGTTTCCACATTGCTAATTATTATCGTAGCCGCTGCGATCTGGGTCTATCTGAAATACGGTGAAACAGACGCAGTCAAAGGATAGGTGCGCTGCAGCGTCTACGAAGTGTCGAAACGGCGTGGCACTAACTTGAAGGAAAGTGGTGTCACATAGTCCAAGATATCCTGGTAAGAAACATGAGGATGGCTAATGAATAGCTTGCGTAAACTATTGATCTGCCACGTCTGGCGATCGAATGCCAGCCAGTAAAGCATGGAATAAAGCTGAATATACTTGCGTCCAATTCCTTGAAAATGATCTTTGATGAAGTGATTAAAGCTTTCGACAAGCGATGCTAGTTTCTCGTCATCTCCGGAGTCACCGATCGCAATCGAGTTAGCGCGTTTGAATTTGCTGCCGGGGCAGGATTCAATTGAACCACTTAACTCAAGCAAGGTGAGGGCGGCCGAAATCTTGCCGCAATCTTCATTTGTTCTCAGTACCAGTTGTTCAAAATCAATAGGAGTATCGCTAAGTATTTCGAATATCAAAAGTTCCAACTCTGTCATTTTCGGCATGTGCAGGTTGTCGCTTTCACTGTCTGGAAAATTGCCGTTACGACCTTCTTCTCTTTGCAGAGCGAATTCCTCTTCATAGGGTGGCATTTGTGCTGGCGTCTGAGTAGTTCTTCTGCACACTATCGAAATGCTGTACTGGGACGGAACCTCATAAGCAGTGTCGGGCAACCTGGAGGCAGCTATGATGCTTGCGGTCTTTACAATTAAGCCGGCAGTACCAGAGGAAATATGGAAAAGTCTCACCGCGTGATTGGCATTGATGCAGATGCCCATTTCGTAGAGCCTAATGGTTGCCAGCCGTGGAAAGAATAACGTCACCTTGTGATAAGCAGTTCTTGCCGTTACCCAGATCTCCTTTCTGCACTTTTTGCACAAGAACATTCGTACATCACTTCGTGGAATTTTGTTTTCGAAATTGCACTGATAGCAAATGAGTGTGTTTCTCTTAGCGAGTTCTCGCAGGACCAATTTTCTAGCCCGCGATTCAGGTCCAAACTCCAATTCCATCGCGGGCATTGCCTGTTTAGCAAGCTTAAAGATAGCGATTGATCTTTCGTTGGAACCCATTTTCTTGCACTCGCGTCCCTGTCTTTTTGAATACGAGTTTGAAAGACAAAAAGTTCAAAAAAATCGGTTGCCAACAGGAGAATTTTAGCTAAGTACTTGTTTGCACATAGAAGTTTGACCGTTGACAGTCAAACTTCTATTCCTTTATTGACCATTGCAAGTTAGGTGCGCGAGGCAGAGGCGGGGCGAATCTTTCGCAGTATTGTCACCAGGTGATCAAAATCGTTTTTGAAAATGTTTGACAGTGCTTGGCCGGCTTCCACTAGAAAACCGTATTCCTCGTTGTTGGCCTTATAGGCTTCACGAATACTGGCCGCGGCAAGCTCGTCCTGAGGCACTGTTGTAACAGTTGCCACCAGGCGAAGAAAGTCGAAGCCTTGAGTTACCTTGCGAATCTCTTCATCATTAGCTCGATAAACAAAATCGTGCACTTCGGGCGGTATTGGAGGAAGGTGTTGATAGACTTCACCGCGTTCTATGTAGCCGACTACAACAGCGTGCACTTCAGTGCGAAGCAATGAGAAAATATGTGGTTGCTCTTCGCGTAGCTGTTCTCGAGAAAGTCCCAGTGCCCAGGGCTGGTGCACTGAATCAGGAGAAGCTGTAATCACATTGTGCACAACGCCTAATACAGCAACATCGCGGTCGGTCAAAATCTTGAGAAAACTGCCGAAGCGTGGCTTTTGAGTTTCCGGCATGCCGTCTTTGTCAGATTTCATCAAACACTGCGCAACTACGCCGGTAATCGACGAAGAAATGACTTCTGCAATCGGTGCATCGTTTCTAGGCATTTCTACGCAGCTCCAGCGATTCTAGTCGGTTGGAGGGGCAGCTTTGTTGGGCACGAAATTTTCAGTTTCTGATTCGTCTGGCACTTGATCGACTGTTTTGGCAAGCGAAAGATTGATCGTCGTTTTGCCTTGATCTTCATCGATCATGACATTCATCTCTATATCTTTCTTTTGCGCGCTGATGCTGATTACATCGGCGCTGTTCTGCACATTGCCTACGGTCCAGCCATTATTCTGCAACTGCTCTTGATACCACTTGCTGACGTCTTCACCTGGAGCTTTCGCCTGAAGCATGACAAATTTTGATTGTTCCTGATCGTTACCGTCGGCAGAAACCGAGCCGGTTGCCTGCGCGTCAGGATAAATAAGCGCCTTGAATTCATCAGGTATCGAACCTTCACCCTGAGCAATGGTATGTGTCATACCACCAGACTTATAAGTGACGTCTTTACCGCTGCTGCAAGCAGTCAGGCAAAACATTGATAGAGATACGACCGTAACGGCAACATTTCGATATGAATTGCGGGCGGCAGGACAATTTTTCATCGCTTAGAAAGTTGCTCCTCTGGCCTTTCAAGTAAAAATCCCAGGCTGAGGTTATTGTATCCGAATGGAATCAACGTTTCATGATCCTCATGCAGCCTGTCTTTTGCCGCCATGGCTGTCTAAGATGCCTTCACCGACGAGGTTTACACCGACAACAGTGGTTGTGATCAGGATCCCCGGAACGACTACAGCCCACCAATTCCCCTCAATCAGGCTGGATTGAGCGGAGGTGAGCATACTTCCCCAGCTTGGAGTAGATGGACCCAGTCCCAGTCCAAGAAAGCTCAAGCCTGCTTCCATTAGGATGGCATCTGACACCAATAGAGTTGCTTCCACAAGAAGCACGGGCGCTGCATTCGGCAAAAGGTGACGGAACAGCATGCGAACAACCCCGATTCCAAGCGCCTTTGCCGAAAATATGTACTCTTCCAAAAGTATTGACTGCATCTTGGAACGGCTGATGCGCGCAGCTTCCAGCCAGGTGGTGGCGCTGATGACCACAATCACTGTAAAGAGCGGCAGATATCCACTTGAGAAAGAAGTTACCTTAAGGAAGCGCAAACACCAGTCAGGAAAAGAATGAAGGAATGGATTGGCGGAAAGCAGAGTGTTGATCGTCAAAAGCAAAACTATATTGGGAATAGACAAGAGTCCATCGACGGCACGCATCATCAGTGAGTCTATGGGTCCGCCAAAGAATGCGGACAGGGCACCCCACACACCACCAAATGTGACGGCAGCCACGGCTGCCACTATTCCAATAACCAGTGACATTCGAGCGCCCCAGAGTGCTACGGCAACAATGTCTCGACCTAAAAGATCTGTACCGAGCAGATGCCCGGCTGATAAAGGCGGTAGATTAATAGCTTCGAGGTTGACAGGAACCGGCCAGAGAAATGTCCTGGATGGCGCAATGACGGGCGCAAGCAAGGCAGAAGAAAAGACTGAAGCAATAAGGATTGCTCCAATCCACATGCGGATCGAACTGTGACGAGGATCTGAAGTAGTAAATCGTGCCTGAGACATTTAAGTGCGCGCTCCCTCGATCTCGGCGAAATAATTATCTCTCAGCCTGGGATCGGTCATTAGTTCAAGGATGTCGGATGCCAGATTGGAAAAAATTACCAGCGCTCCGTACATCATCACCAGAGCGAGAATCATCGGATAGTCTCTGCCGAAAGTCGATTCAACGGCCAACCGGCCCATTCCCGGCCAGGCAAAAACCGTCTCAATTAAAACTGAACCGCCCAGTAAAGAAGGCAGAGAAAGACCGGCCAAATTGATAATTGGAGCAAGACTGTTACGCAACACATGGCGAGTCAGTACTCTGGCTCGCGAAAGCCCTTAGCCGAGTGCGCTAGTGACATATTCTTGCGCCAGATCGATCAAAGTAGAAGAGCGCACAAA
>JAYRNY010000178.1:0-18620 GCA_041911975.1 bacterium
CAGCCAATCAATCAAGCAGCAGCGTCCAGATCAAACCTCAACGAAAAGTACACCTTCGAAACATTCGTCGTCGGCTCCAACAGCCGTTTTTGCCATTCAGCGGCGCTGGCCGTCGCGCAAAAGCCGGGTCAGTCTTACAATCCTCTCTTCGTATATGGCGGTGTGGGTCTTGGAAAAACCCACCTTATGCAAGCTATCGGGCACGAGATTCTGCGCAATTCGCCGAACACGAACGTCAAATACATGACTTGTGAGCGTTTCACTAATGAACTGATCAATTCAATTAGAGACGACCGCATGGTCGAGTTCCGCAAGCGCTATCGCCAGGTAGACGTGCTCTTAGTGGACGATATTCAATTCATTGCCGGCAAAGAATCCACACAGGAAGAGTTTTTCCATACTTTCAATGCTTTGAGAGATGCCGGCAGGCAGATAGTTCTATCCTCAGACAGACCGCCAAAAGCAATCGCCACCTTGGAAGAACGCCTGAAGAGCCGCTTTGAATGGGGGCTTACAACGGATGTTCAGGCGCCCGACCTGGAAACACGCATGGCCATCCTTCGCAAGAAGTGCGAACTGGACCGCCTTTCCGTCAAAGACGAATTGATTGAACTGATTGCTTCGATGTTCACCAACAACATCCGCGAGCTCGAAGGCGCACTGATACGGGTTCATGCCTATGCGAGCTTGACAGGAGAAGAACTGAACACTCGAGATCTCATTGCTTTATTGAAGCCGGAAGCAGCCACACAGCCAAAACCACAAATCACTCTGGAACTAATACTAGATACAGTAGCGGAAGCGTATCGCGTAGAACCTTCGGAATTGCGCTCCCAGAAACGATCCGCAGATCTTGCATTGCCAAGGCATATAGCAATGTATCTCGCGCATGACTTATGTCAAATGAGTTTCCCCCGCATAGGAACTGCATTTGGCAACCGCAAACACACATCCGCCATATATGCGATCAAGAAGATCCGCGAGGAGATTGAATCCGACCACGATCTTTCTGAGTCGATCCGCAAAATCCGTCACAAGTTGGGTGTTTGAGAGCCTGTAGAAAACCTGTAGAAAATCTGTCGGTTTCTTGTAGACATGCTGTGTAATACGCTACACGAGAGGTTTTTGATCGATCGGGTTTTACACACCCCGTCTACAGGTTTTTGACATGCAAAATGTTTTGCCTGTTTGCTTTTCCGGCGTTATCTACAGAAATCGCCCGGCCCTACTGCTTCTAGATCAGTAATTTTATAAAACCGGGAGTAACAGCCAATAGCAAAGGACCGTCAGAGAGCGGGATCCGATCAGATAGCATGGAATATATGCAAAACGATCCGGTATCAGAACTGGCTTAAAATCTCGGTTTCAAACAAACCGATCACCAATAGATTCGATACGGAGATCGATGCAGATCTATATCGATCAGGATCGAGAACCGGTTTCACTCAAAAATCAAAGCGAATTCAGAAAACCGCAAACGCCAAAAAACAGGCACACAGCCTGGAAATAGCCCTGAAAACCACTTGATCTGGGGCCTGTCAGGAAGTTACTCTTTTAGTTCCTACAAACACTTTTTGTGCGAGGTTGTATATATGCAGTTCGATGTCCAAAAGGACGTGCTCGTTAAGGCATTGCGCGACGTCACCAGCGCGGTAGCCACACGCGTTGTACAACCAATCCTCAGCAATGTGCTTATAGAAACAAGAGAGAACAGCACAATCAGATTTCAGGGCACGGACCTCGACATCACCATCGAGACCAAAGTACCCGGCATGATCGAAGAGAAGGGCTCGGTAACTCTTCCCGGCAAAAAGCTTTTGGAAGTAGTGAGCAAGCTGCCCAACAAGACCGTGCGCTTCAAAGTCAATCCGGAAACACTGGAAACAACAGTGACATGCGAACGCTCCAAATTCAATTTGACCGGTTTGCCCTCAGACGATTTCCCGAAACTCGTAGACAGCGGCAACGTAGACGGCGTGTTGATGCCCTCTGAAATTCTCCGCCGCTCTATTCTTCAAACCGGCTTCGCAGCTGCCAACTACGACGCATCCAGCGTGCTTGGTGGTGTCTTCCTCGTCATCAATGAAGGCGTCTTCGAGTGCACAGCAACTGACGGCAGCAGACTTGCACACAGAAAAGAAGAATTGAGCGTCAGCGCCCGCTCCTCGCGGCGCGCTGACGGCGACAAAGAGACGGAAGAGGACAAGAAGTCCGCGACCGCGACTCTCGACAAACCGATGTATTTGAAAGCCATCGTGCCGGCGCGCGCTTGTACGGAGTTGGTCAAACTGCTTGACGCGCAAGAAAGCGAGAAGGCCGCAAAAGACAGCACAGCTTCGCCGAAAGAAGTTCGCATTGCTATGGTCAGCGGACAGATTGTTTTTGAAACAGAATCACACTATCTGTCATCTCGCTTGATTGGCGGCGAATACCCGCGCTATCAGGAGCTTTTCCCGACCGAATACAAATACCTCGGCGAATTGAACGCTGATGATTTTGTTTCATCCATCGAGCGCGTTGCCGTCATGTCCGACGACCGCACTCACCTGGTGAAGCTGCACTTCGAAGGCGACACGCTGCAAATCTCCGCCAACACACCTGATGTTGGACAAGCACAAGACGAAACCCAGGTTCAATTTGAAGGACAAGTGCTCGATATCGCAGTCAACGTCCGCTATTTGATCGATGTGTTGCAGCGTCTATCCGGTGCTTCAATCCGCATGGAGATGACCGGACCGCTCAAGCCGATCATCATCAAAACCGCAGCCGACGACAAATACCGCTACCTGCTGATGCCGGTTCAAGCGAGATAGTTCAAACTGTAGCGTTACCCATTCTAAGCCGCGTCTACAGTTTGGCAAGGCGAAGATTCTTCACTCTCGCAAAGTCCCTTTGGTTGTTTGTGACCAGAGAAAGGTTACGCGAAACAGCTTGTCCGGCGATAAGCACGTCTAAAGGACCAATGGGAGTGCCTGCTACTGCAAGTACTCCTCGAATCTCGCCGGCAGCTCGTGCATCTTCTTTGTCAAACTCAAGCACTTCCAGGGGAAGCTTATCGATCAGATCAACGTTTGCATCGCGTCGCTTGCTCTTAAATGCACCAAAGTAAAGCTCATGGGCAACGATTGCAGAAATACAGACATCACCCGGTCTCTGCTTTAGGACCCACTGTGCGACCTTCGACGTTCTGTCATTGAGCAAAGAAATGACTGCATTTGTATCCAGAAGATAGTGCATCATTCAAACAGCTCATCCAATTCCGGACGAGGAGCAACTTCTGTCGGTTTTTCGCGAACATATTGAACAAAGTCATCATCAAGTTTTTGTGGAAGATCGTCCAGCCATTTCCAATCAGAGGCAATTGGCTCCAGGATGATCGAATTTCCGTGTTTTCGAATCCGAACTTCGTCGGATTGAAGTCGATACCCTTTCGGCAGTCGAACTGCCTGAGACCGCCCAGACCAGAATACTTTTGCTGTATCCAACTAGTTCTCTCCAAATGCTATATATCAAAAGAATATATCATTTTGGCAGTCGTGGCAAGGCCAGAAAGAGCTAGTCCTCGCTGCTCTGTGCGCCGTGTTTCTATGTCAACGTTTTGAATTTTTTCCACCAGAGACATTAAAGAACAGGCCAACACTGGATTTCGTAAATACAGAGTCAAATTGGAGTTGAGGTAACTTCGACCGAACCCCAGACGTCATCAAAGAACTCATTGTCCAGAATGTTGTTATAAATAGGTAGATTGTGGGCAAAACACTGATAAGTACTGCAATCTAGACAAAAGCTATTTTTCAATATTTGTGAGTCAAGCACTCATACCAGCCGTAAGGCTGAGTCCCCAAGGGCATTTGCGAAATGTTCAAGTTCTTGCTGCTTCTTTTTCTCAGTATCAGCATATCCGCGTGGTGTTACACCCCGTGTTTTGCGCAGGACAAACAGTCGGATAAATTGCATGCAGACTCGAATAAACAAGGGAAATACCCGGTTTTCATTGTCACAGTCAGGCATCTGAACGAGAGCAAGAGTGGGCTGGAGTTTTCCTGCCAGCGAGCAGTTCATCCGAAGTACGCAAAGTTTCAATCTGCGGATGCCGCGAAACATCAAATCAAACTGGACGATTTGAAACTTGTGGACTCAAAGGCTGAGTTTTTGAACACTCTCAAGCAAACAGGAGCCTCTCGTTTAGCGGTGTTCGTTCATGGATATCGCAAGAGTTTCGAAGGATCTCTGGAGTTCGCGCAAAGGATCAGCTCCGAGGTGGACATGCCAATTGTGTTGTTCGCATGGCCATCAAAGAACAAGTACTCGGCATACATGTCAGATGAATGTACCGCTGAATGGAGCTCGCACCCGCTGGCGGATACTCTGGAAGATCTGAGTTCAGAATTCGGAAATGAAAACATCTACGTTATGTCGCATAGCCTGGGAGCACGCATGGTCTCGTGGTCCTTTCGCATTCTGGCCAGCCAGAACAAGTTGAAGAGTCCTTTTGGCTGCAATCTGATGTTCTCTCCTGACATGGATCGCGATACTTTCCTCAAGGAGAGTGCATTTCTGAACCGTTGCGCGTCGGTAATGAAAATCTACCTGGATCCACACGATACTCGTATCTGGCTGTCGAAAATGCTGCATGGCAGCCCACGGGTTGGAACTTCAGACGGTAGTATCGACAATGAGACCATTCAGAAATGCTGCCAGTTCGACATGAGCTTGCCGAACCACCAGATTCCGTACACGATCCTGAATGCAGCGGTCAATCATCTTGCTGACGGTGAAGCCGTGCACAACTAATGATGAAAGGTGTGTCGGCGGCTCGCCGACACCGGGCGGCGGGAAGGGTGCAGCGCAGCGGAAACCGGAGTGCTTCGTAATGTTTGCCGCCCCCACTAATTTAGAAGCAATTACGTCGAAAGCAGCATCATGATGAAGGAAAAGTACGCATCCAGGTCTTTGCGTGAGATGCCTTGTTTTGTTGAGAAATCGCCCTCATCGTAAGAGTCGGCAATCTGCTTTTGATTGGCGATGAGAAATTCGATGAACTTTTTGTCGCGGTCTGCGATAGCCGGATTTTTCAATGATTCCTTCAATTCAAACCATTCGAGATAGCCATTTTCATTTACATCAAGTTCATCAAAACAGCGATAGGCGAATTCTTTTATGGCTGCCATTTCCTCTGCCGGAGATTTTGCAGAGTCGGTGGTTTCAAACCACGATTTCAGAACATCGGACACGTTAACCCCCTTTCTTTTACTTGTTTGATCTTCGTATTTCTTCTCTGCTGGATTCCGAAACTTCATTGATCTTTTTTAGCGCTTCAAGCTCTTCTTGATAGAGCCTTGTTGGAGACTTGAACAATGGATTTTGCACCCGTAAGAATTCGATTTCTTTAGAATGAAACAGGTCTGCTTCTTTGTATTTTTTCTGCGCTCGCAAAGAGCGTTCTACTTCATCGATCAGTTCTGAAAACTTGTGAGTAGTGTCGATTTTAATGCTTTTCTTCGCCAGCTCCAAGCCTCGCCTGAAGTACTTTTCCGCTTCTTTCGGATTGTCTCTGTCTTCATAGCAATACCCGATGTTTCGCGTCGCGATCATCTCACCATATTTGCTGCCATCTTTTACTTCCAGTGCAAGTTCCTTTCTGTACCACGACTCCGCAAGATCAGTCTCACCGGTCATTCGATAGAAGTTGCCTTTGTATCTTTCTATCTCTGAGGCTGTTCCGTGGGGACCGTAATGTTGTTTGATTTCAGCTATGATCTTCGCGGCATCGGCTTTTCTTCCTAGTTTTTCATATACACATGACAGATAAATGATGAATCGAGAAGTATGAATCCAGGCTTTTCCCTTCATGCCCTTCATTGAGTCATGGATTGTTTCCAGCTCTTTTCGCGCGCCATCATAGTCGTGCGCTGTGATGCAAACATTTGCTAGTAGGCTGTGCGTGATGATTAGCTTTGGATGGTTTTTACTGAAAACCTTTTCGCGAATGTCGATTGTGTGGCGAAGACAAAATTTGGCATTGGCGATGCTTTTAGCTTCTTGAGGAATTCCACCTTTAGCAGTTCCGCTGGCTTCTTCGTAGGTGTTGCTCAAGTCTTCCATGCATATGGCACTCAATTCATCGAGGGCGTTTTTCTTATTCAAACCGGCAGCTAGGGCGAGCACTTGCTGGTAGTAAGGCTCTGCTTTCTGAATTTGGTTTCCGTCAACCATCGAGACAACCAGTTTTGCTAACACCTCAACCACCTTCGAGGGGTTGTCGCCGTACTTCTTTGCCTTGTCCAGGGCTTTCAAATAGATTTTTTGCGCGAGAGCGAAATCCTTGCGTTTGTAAGCGCTGTAACCCCTGTCGACATCTTCTTGCCATTTTGTCCAGCGCTCATCGGGAGCCCAGCGTCCCATATCGTCGCTGGGATCGGCTTTTGCGAAAGTGTTGGGGCAGCCGATAAAAACTGTGACAACAGCGATCTGGACGGACAGGATTATCGCAGTGGCAAAAACACCACTCACTCGAATTAGCTTTTTGCGTAAGCTAGGTGCCTTCATGTGAGCGGCTTTATGTGCTTTGTCTTTGAAAAATACGGGACCGACGGGACTCGAACCCGCGACCTCCTACGTGACAGGCAGGCGCTCTAACCAACTGAGCTACGATCCCATGATTACGAATGGCTAATGAAACTGCCAGCCGTTACCCGGGAATTTGAGTATAGCACAAGCATATAGGGGAATTTAGACAGGCGGGCGTTTGCGGCCGTCTGTTTACATTTGCCCAAAAGGCATAGCAGTAGTGAAGCTCGGGTTGTCATTTGTCATTTAACGAAGAAGGATTGCAAAGGTCCGAAAGCGCCACAGGTTAATGTTTAAGCTGAATGCCGTAGTCTCCCCAGTGCATTGACTGAGAGACAAACCTAAGATGGTTGTGACAATCCTCTTTGTTGATTTATAGGTGTAACGTGGCTGGTAAAAACCCGGCAAGCGAAACCTTTGCCTCTGGCAATCTGGCGGACAGCATGGTCGCTGCAGTAGGCAGCGATACAGCGCATCAAACGCCGACTGCCAATTCCGAGTCATCGCATTCCTTGTGGCAGGCTGCCTACGAGCATCCCATCGCAACAGGTGTGGCTGTCGGAACGACTGCACTTGTCGTGGGAGCTGCAATAGCAAGTCGCGGGAAAATAGGCGGTCTTTTGAAGGGCGGCAAGAGTGAAGTCATTCTATTTGAAGACAGCCCGTTTTTTGGTTCTGCTATGAAGGAAACTCTCGAGCAACAAGGAAACAAAGTTACCTGGGTGACTGGTGCGGATGATTTGAAAGCCCTGGATGCCGGCGTTGCTACGGTTCATGGTGGAAAACACGTCCCGGTGCATCTTGAACGCTTTCAGGCGGCTTTTGTTGATGGGGATTTGAAAGGCGGAATCACAGGAGCAGAAGTTGTTCATCGACTCACTGCAGAGCATGTGACAAGCGTCGGCATCAGCTCGCAGCTCGGTCCGAATGCAGACATGATCAAAGAAGGGGCAATTGCTGCTGGATTGAAGCCTTCAGTTTTCGGCGCTCTGGTGAACAAGGATGTTACTGTCGCCGGGATATTGAAAAATCCAGGTGCTGTGCAAGGTCAAATTGAAGGGTACCAAACGCGTTATATGGCGGATGAAACAGTCGGCAGAAAAGCCAGCGACTTGCTGAAGGCAGCAATGAAAAAGATGGGCGTTGGTTAGCCTGGGAGCGCCGGCGGCTCGCCGGCAGAGTGGAGCGAAGGGTACGAAGCAGCGAAACCCGCAGCGTTTCGAAACGAATGCCGCCACTACTGATTCGGATGTTTCAATTTAGGCAAAACTTCCGTGCTCCAGATGTCTTCGGATGTGTGCAGCAGGAAGGAGACATTGGAGATGATGCCGCCTTCCGGGCTTGATTTTGCATCTTTCGGAACAAGCTCGTGCAAATTGATGGCGTTCTGAAAAGATTTCGCTACCGCCAGGCTGTATTGAATTCCATGTACTGCGGCGATTGGTCCTAGGTCTTTGCGAATGACCGTGATTCGGCATTCCGGCTCTGTTTCCAATAAGGCTGTCAGCGTTCCCGGGTCGTACAGCGGTTTGTTTGCTACGTCCACCAGCACCACCCCTGGTGCAATGGCGACGGCGGTTTTCGCCAGGTCGTGGGAGACTATGACTGCTCTGTCATATTCTGCGACCTGATCTTGCAGCCTTCTTTTTGCGGCTTCATTGCCCTCGACAGCTTTGACCCAGTCTGAAAAAAGCTTCTGATGGGCAGCTTCTCTTTCTTTTGGTTTTGTCGCATCGTATGAAGGAATGACAGCTATACCTTTTGCAAGTAGCTGTGAAATTGGGGAACCAGTCACCTGTATTTGCGGCTCTGCGTCTAGTTTTGCGGCGTCTTCGTCCAGTTCCGGATAAGACAGTCCCGCTGCTTTCATTGCCGCTGTCAAGCCATCGGCATCAGGATCGGCAATGATCGCCACTGCATTGGCAAACTCGCCGGTCTCCACCAATGTGCTGCAGGCAGGGTGCAGGCGTCGCACAGTTATCGTGCAATTTTTTTTCAGCATTTGCTGCAGTTTCTTCGTTGCGCGCACGACGCGCAGTTCTCTGTCATTTGCTGGTTCTCCATCTATGCCGTGATGGTCCCGAAAGACTATTTCAAAGCCTTCGTGTTGCAATCTTTCGACGGACTCTACGGTTCCGTTCGTGATCGGTGTGTCGATGAAGAGCACGGTATTGCTGCTTGATGAGTGGAACGAGAATGCATTGCGAACAAACTCGATAATCGTCTCAACATCTTCCGGCGTGAAAGCCTTGATGAAAAGTGTTGGTACGTTGTTTATCGTCAGTTTTATCATTGATGCTTGTTCGAGTTACTGCTGAAGTGGTTCTGCGGAAAAGTCTCCCAGATTGCCGTCCTCTGCCTGGTATGCAATTGAGATCGGATTGCAGCAAACCTCGCAGTCTTCGACGTATTGTTGTCCTCCCGATGTGAGGTCGAGCAACATAGAGATTTCTTCCCAGCAGTAAGGACAGGTGAAGAAGTGTTCTTCCAGCATTCAGAGACCAACTTTCATGATTGTGCTTCTTTCTTCATGATGTAGTCGACGCAAGTGTATCCTCCGTCTGCCACGATCGTGGTGCCGGTAATATATGATGCGTTTGTGGAGGCCAGAAAGCTGACGATGGCGGCGATTTCTGCCGGCTCGCCGTTTCTTTGCAGGGAGGAAAGCTCCGCGGCTTCGGCTGATACAGGACTGTTCATGCCGGTGTTGTTGATCCAGCCAGGCGCGATGCCTATGACGCGAATGTTTCGTGCTCCGCCGATATTGGCTAGACTTTTCGTCACGCTATTCAGTGCCGCTTTGCTGGCTGCATACGCCATGCTGCTGAAAGAACCAGTATAGGCGTCTGTGCTGGAGATGTTGATGACGGCAGAGCCCTCAGGCATGCTCCGCATGAGAAAGGTCGAGAGAATCATTGGAGCTGTGTGGTTGACTGCTAGCGTTGTGTCCCATCTGTTCATGTCGAGCGCGTTTGATTCTTCAGGAAGGAACACTGCAGCATTGTTCACTAGAAGATTGAATTGTCGATCGTTCAAACTTTCAATGAGCGAGACTGTGTCACTGCGTTTTGAAAAATCACACTGTAAAAGCTCCAGCGCGCCTGCGTTTTTTCCGAACACATTTGCGTCAGGTTTATTGTTGTTGTACGTTCCAACAACTCGATAGCCATCGGATAAAAGGCGCTCAGCGATGGCACGCCCGATTCCGCGTGAGACGCCAGTCACAAGTGCAGTTTTGTTCAATGCCATAAAAGCCTGTCTTTCCCGAGTGAACTCTGCATGCACTTGGACTATAATTTCTACGGTTTACCATACGCGATTTTGCCGTACTCGCAGATGAATGTGAGTATAGCGCCAAGCCAGGTAGTTTCATATTTTGGTTTGAGTATTGAAAAAGAGGATCTAAAGCGATGAAGGGTCCAAAACGCAGCCTGTTGTCCCGTATTAGTGTTTGCATGCTTTGCATCGCCTACTGGCTTCTGTCCGGTGGGTGGCTGGTTGTTGTGGCATCAGAAACGACATCTTCCGGTGTAAGGAAATTCAAGCTGCTGACACCTAGCAGGGCTGTTCAGGGAGAATCGTTCTCAGGTATCGTTTTGGAAGAAACATCAGCCGGAGCTCGTCCCATTTCTGATTCAGATAAGGTGACGCTTCAGGGTGTTGTCATCGATCATAAGGACGGCGAGATTAAGTTTCCCCCCGTTGCATCCATTGGCGCCATGGCAGCCGCTATAGCCGTATCTGCAGCCGGGGGTGGCGGATCTCAGAATTGTGAGGTACCGGTCGAAATTATTCCAGCGGAAGCGGCGTCTGGTCCGCCATCTATATCAAGCACTTCTTCAGTGGCGACCCCTCATAGTCCGTTCAGAGTTTTTGGAAACAAACTCAATCAGTTGTCCGGCCAAACGTTTACTGGTGAAAGGGGAGACAAGGTTTCGGCCGGTCCGTCAGTAGGCTCTTCTGTTGAGCAATTATTTACAGCCGTGCCCAGCAATTTGCCGAGAGGACCCCTCGGCTTCACCGCGACCGACGGATCAGGCAATCAGCTCGCGGCGCCGAATGCGATTTCCAACCCGCATTTGCGGATCGCTGGTCCGCGCATTGAGCAAAAGGGCCAGCGCGCGCAACTGACGGTGCAATCCGATACGACCGCTCAGGTATTTTTGAGTGGCGGCACTCCGCAGATAACGCTGGACACTAACCAGGTTTTGGCTCCTGCAAACGTCCCTGTCAAGATCGGATTTACCGCCAATGAAGTAGGTCCATACAATGTTCAAGCTCTGGCTGTGGACAAGTCTGATTCTTGTTTGTTGCAGGAAGGTCATCCAAAGACCCAGGACCGCGACAGAGAACCTGAAATTGCAAAAAGGCCGGAAACCCCCGGCGAAGAGATTGATGAGAGAAAAGAAAAGAAGCCAATCCCGCGGTCGCAAGAGCGTCCGAGGTTGCCACCAGTCTCGATACCAGGCCCACCTCAGTCCGAGCCCGTTAACAACCCAATGCCTCATACAACACAGGAAGAACCGGTCAAGTTAGGAATACTGTTGACGCGGATCGACGACAATTGGATTCCCGCCAAGGGCTCAACCACGGCAGTACTAGCGGAGATTTATCGCTGGGACCAAAAGAAAGAAGAGTGGGTAAAACCAGGCTTGCCGCGGCACATCACATTCAGTTTTGAGAAGTGTTCGAATGAGAAGGGAAGTTGTTTGAATCAAGGTTCGGAGACTACTCCGGATTTGTGGTTTGAGCAATCTTCGGCGGGTAATACCGACATGATTTGCTCGCAGGACCCGTCTGCCAAACAGAAATACTTCCAGAAAGCAACTACCAAACAGGAGTTATTAGAAAAAACGGCTAGAATCTGGTGTGACGACTACGGCGCCTTCAGCCGAGTAAAAGCATCGGCGCCGGGTTGCCGAGATCTGGTGAGATATGGCGACAAAGGTCGGCTTCGCACTGCCGAACGTGATGAGGCGCAGGTTACTGTTCCTAAAGACGATAACAACAATCAAATTGCCGATGCATACATCAACGAATCGCATAAGAATCTCAATGACTACCAGTTGAATGTCAGAGCCGATGCGGATGATGAACAGTCTCCGATTGGAAATGGAGTCCCCGGAGACGGGCTGCCTGCTTATGAGGAGTACAGGGGCTTCTTTTGTTGTAATCGGCATACGCGAACGAACTGGTCTGACAAAGATTTATTCGTTCATGATGTTGATAAGCTTGGCCTGGGCCACTATCCAGAGCGTGCAGTTTCCGCTCTATCGTGTCACATCGTAAATCGCAATGAATGCACGGGCGGACGCACGCCGGTTATTAATTTCAATCGCGGCCATGCCTCTTTGGGTTTTGATCAACATGCTCTGTATCTCTGTGATGAAACCCTTGAGGACGGTCTCCTTGGTCGTACGGGTGGTTATGGTCCACCTGGGCGCGTAGCGGGAATAAGAGTCGATCGCAGTAAGTTAATTCAATACGTGCCGAACTCCGGGTTTACAAAGGAAGAGGCAGCGTTTGATCCAAGTCTCAAGATAGATGCAAAAGGAAATGTCTGGACAATTGATGTCGATGATTACGAACTGAGTATGACGATTACGCATGAACTTGGTCATGCAACAGGCTTGCCACACCACGGATTGGCATTTCCTCAGGTAATTCCGGTCATGATTTATCCCCCATCAATTCCAGCGCCAACTGATGGAAACAATCTCCAGTACTATGCCGACACCTTATGCACGTATGCTTTGCCGAAAGAGTTCCTTCTTGGAAAAAAGATGAGTCCTTTGTCCGGAGACGAGACGTGTTTTATGTGTTATAAGATCTACTCACTTCGTGCGATTTGGATTAATGGCAATGGGTTCGATTGCCTTATCGAAACGAATAACGTAGAGGCTTCATGGAACAAATTCTGCACGGACAAGCGTGGCAGGTTTTATAACTTTGGCGACAGATGCGCTGGTTCTGCGGTTTTTGGTGACTGCAAGAGCTACTTGATCGTAAATGACAATCCGAAGTTCGAAAGCAAGTGGATTAACTCTGATGCTTTGTTTGCAATTCAAGACCAGGCCGAGGCGAATGCAAAAAACAGGTAGAAAGATGGCTTTTTGGAGTAGGCAGCATGGTTTTGCGTTTGCGAACGTGGCACTGATTGCTGGGCTTTTATGTTGTTTTGTGCCAATTGCCAGTGCTTCGGAAAGTGCGACCACAAGGCCTAATGCAGCTCCGGATATCAGCGTGAAAAGTTATTTCCGTGAGATCAAAAAACATAGCAAATCAGAGCCGCTGTTAATACAGATCACATTAGCCAATTCTGACGCGAGCAATGTGGCGATTCATAATCAGCGTGTTGCTACAAAAGACGCACAACCTCTTCCGGTTGTCGTGCTCGGTTCTGAGACCGTTCCGATTAGTAAGTTGATCAGTGTAACTATTCTGCCTAGAAATGACTTCAAACACGCTACAAAAGCAGCAGTGCTTGCCTGTTCCAAGAACATTCCTGCAAAACTAAGTCTGGACGGCAGCAGAAGTCTCACAATCTACTTTGGTGTGGACAAAGAGGCTTTGTCTGCATTGGCTCAGGGCAATTATATTGTTCGAGCTCAGATCGATACCCGTGCGCAGCCGGGAATGTGGCAGGGACAAATTTCTGAAGAATTTGATCTGGAATTAGTCGAGGGTGATGCTGGAAGTTCGGCTGATCAGCAAGCAGCTCTGGTTTACAGCTATGGGAAATTCTATTTGCTCGATCATCAATTCGACAATGTCGAGCCGTACGCGATGCGGCTGGAAAAACAAGATGCCAATTCAATTGGTGCTGCCGAGCTTAGAGGGGATGCCGCTCTTTCATGCGGACATTATCAACAAGCGGCCGACCTCTTTAAGGAAGCGATTCGAAGAGAAAACACCAGTCAGGGAGCTGACAAAGAGCCACCAGTTTATTTGTATAAGCGCTGGCAACAGGCGACGGCATTGCTTGGCAAATCCAAGAGCCACTAAGGTTTATCTTCCCGATACTACCGTTACTTGGTGAAAGGCATCGTAGTCAGAGGCGATCGACTGCTCGCCAACACCCTCGCAGGCAAATTCTTGAATAGCGATTGGCCGCGCGTTCTTGTCTGATGCATCGTTTGCCGAAACCCGAACACGTTCTCCAAAATTACCTTGCAACGCAGTCATCTCGCCTGTCTTCAGTGTCATTGAAGAGGCCAGCACCGCACCTTGAAGTCCATCTGCCGTCAAAGTGTAAGCTCTGTACACGACAGGGTTCTTATAGTCATTCTTAAGGTTGATCGACTTAATGACACAAGCTTTTGCCTGCTGGTCATCGCCTTTTTTCTTACCATTTGGTTTTTGCATGGGCATTTGACTAATGGGAGGTGGCGATCCGCTTTTGCCGCCAGAACCAGCTGGACTGCCTGCTCCAGCAGCAGCAGGCGTGGCCTGCCCGGATTTTGTCGTGCCGGCTGTTGTCGATGTTCCCTGGGATTTGGCTTTCGCTGTCGGCGCATTTGTGGATGGAGGCGTTGTCGGATTGCTGTTTCCGCCACTGCCCGGGTTGGGCTGGGGTGACTGAGAAGAGCCGCCAGATCCTTTTGACGGCTGATCAACACCGGATGTTACAGGCGCAGGCGCTGCAACGATAACGGGATTCAAGCACTCGATTGTTGTAATTTTCAGTGTTTTTAATCCGGGCAAATTCGTTTGCACTGTAAATTGGCCCACGCCCTGGCACTGATAATGAAACACGGTGCCGCCTGTAACGCCTGGCACGTATGCCACCACATCAACTTGCGGCTGACGAATTTCGCCCAGTAGATGCGAAGCGCCGCTACCGATAAAGCTTGATTCGTGCAGAATTTTTCTAGGTGTGTCGTTCTCGTTGGTGAGTTGATAAACGATTGATTGATTAGTGTCATTCAGTACTTCCACGCTCTGAATGCAGCAACTGTGTGGATTGTTTTGTGCAGGTGGTGAATTCGGCAGCGTCTGATTCGGGCTTGATCCCTGACCGGGCAATACGATGCCGGTTTCGGCATTAGAGGTAAGAACCGCCGGTGGGCAGTTTGTAACTGCTTCAGATACAGTCATCATATCTTGATATTTTTCATCGCTGCATTCAAACACCGTATATGGTGGTATACAGATTTTTTCTTCAGGAGTGTGCTGGTCTACAACCTCGCCGCCAAACGAGGTTTCTGAAGGTTGAGAAGCAGGATGATTGCTGGGCGCAGGTTCATGATTTTTCGGCTTTTCGCAGCCTCCCGATGTGCGGGGCGAATCTGACTTAGGTTCAGATTTCGGCTGATCGGGCTCGTCTGGTTCTCGGCTTTCTGAAGTTTCGCTCGTTTTTTTGCAAGTCAGGTCGACGGCGCTGAAAATTGCATTCACCCTTTTGTCAATTTCCTCCTGTTCCGCCTTTGGAAGTGTCTTACGTTTCACGTTGGCTTTGTTCAACAGGTCAGTCTCTATTGACTGTGGAGTGATTTTGTCGGCAGGGTTATTGCTCTTGTCTCCAAGTTTTTTCCAAACGGACAATTGAGAAATAGTAGCTAGTTTTTTGTCCGGCGGCAGAGGAACACTTTCGTAGGCGCCGCTGTTGTTCAATGAATTACCAGTTTCAATGATGTTTCGTGCGTCAGGCCGGGCGGCTCCTAATTTGTATGCAATTCCTTGTTTGTTTGCGGTTGTCTCTGTCGCAGGAGGTTTCTTGGTTTTGTTGGAAATGCAAACAGTATGTAGATTGGCGGTGGCTAAGTTGCCCGATTTCGGATTGGTGATTTGCAATGTACAGTGCGATGTGCTCGTGCCATCCCCAAACAGTTGCAGCTTGCAATCATGTTCCTGAACACAATCGAAAATAGTCGGCAATCCGTCTCGGCACTTGATGCCGCCGCCCTTCAGCGGCGCAGCTTTCTCCGGACAATGTTTTTTTATGAATTGGTCCGCCTGCCACCAGAAGTCGCTTTTGGAATTCTTGAATTTTCCGCCCGCTCCTCGATATTTCTTGAACAGCGCGCACATGTCTTCGGTGCTCAATAATTTTTGCAGCTGGTTAAGCAGATACGTGAGGACATTTTCCTGAGCTTCCCCGGTAAGTCTTTCACTATCGCTTTCCAGTTTTTTCAAAGCATCTCTGGCTTCGTCTGCAGCTTTGCGTTGATTTGCCGCTCCACCGCCGCCAAACTTGTCGTTGAGGTCAGAAATGAGCTTGTCTGTTTGCTGATTGATACTTCTGACAACGGGATCGCTTGAGGAATCCTGTGCAAACGCAGGATTCATAGCGCAGTTCGCTATTATGCTGCTGCTTGAATTGAGGAGCAAATCCGACACAGTTAGCGTGAGCAGTAAAAGGATGCTCGATAAGAAATGAATGAAGTGGCGCATGATAATTCGGGCCGAAAAGACGGCTGCAAGATTAGGGTCGGCGAGAGTAAATTATCACAGAGCCCGTCTAATTTTTGGGTGTACGTGCGAACTGAATCAATGGTGTGAAAACGAAAGGATCAGGAAGGTTTGCAAAGGTGGTTCTCAAGCGCTTTTCTATCTGCGCGAACGGTGACGAGAACAGCGCCTGGTTGTCAAAGGTGTTGATTTCTTTGTCTTTGCTCGATTGTGACGATGCATTGCGAACGGCAACGTTGCAAAAGTTAGCACCGCTGACGCCAAAACAGGAGCCTTTATTCGTAAAGTGATCTCGTTTCACTCATACCTTCTCACTCACCCCTCCTTCCTCATCAAAATCAAAACCTAATCTCGCTTTTCGAGAGCCTTTAGTTTCTGAGCCGCACGCAGCGACTTTGAGGTGGAGGTACGTTTTGAAGGACGGTGTGTAGTCAGGTGAGAGTGGAATCACAAGTCTGCAAATCGCAAACGAAAGGAACTCCCTATGTCAGACAAAGGACCTCTCAGCGGTCGCGGTAAGGCTGCTGAAGACGAATGGGCTCGCCGGCAGGACCGCGAGGCCATCGACAAGATGAAGCAGAAGGACGGCAAAAAGGGCGGCAAGAAGAAGGACGGCAAGGGTTGTGGCGAAGGCTGCGGCTGCTCGGACTCGAAGAAGTCCGGCACCTGCGCGGACCACGACAAGACCGATCCCAAGGACTGCTGCAAGAACAAGAAGAAGTAAGGCGCCGGCGCGGTTGAAATAAACCGCGACCGCAGCTGGTGAAAAGGAGCTTAGACATGCTTCAGTTTCTGGCACTTCTGTACCTGCTTGCATTCATTCTCGGCTCCACTCTCACTGGCTTGCTTTTCCAGGCTGCATTCTTCTGGGCGGCGTCTTTCAGTCGCTTTCCCATGAAGGGCATGCTCGAATACGTCACGGTTTTCATTCTGGCTGCTGTACATTCGTGGGCCTGGTTCACTCTGGTGCCTGACCCGTTTGTTGCAGTCATGACCGCCGTGATCGGATTTATAAGCGTGGTCTACTTCCGACTCTCGCTTCCTTCGGGAGATCAAGTCGAGTCTTGAGCAACTGAGACATCGTTGTTGCTGCAAACAACCTCTAGTTCTGGAGAAAATCCATGTTCACATGGATCATCATCGGCATCCTCGTGGTTGCTGTCGCCATGATGTTCACCAACCGCTAATTCTCCTCGAGTCTTAGCGCGCTGGTTTCGAGCAATCAGGCCGTCTATGGCCGAACTGTTGTTGCAAACAACCACAAGTACAAGGAGCAAAGCCATGCTTACGTGGCTTCTCATTGGCGTCGCCGTTGTGTGCGTCGTCATGCTGTTCAGCGGCAAGCGCTGAGAGCGACCGGCTGACCTAGTGTTAGCCTGAGCGGGGCGACCGATTCTCACGGGTTTAAAAACCTGGGGTCTCGGTCGCTCTTGCTTTTTGGTTTTGTATAACTATATGAAACAGTAACTATAGATAGACCGGCGGGTCGTGCTGAACCATGGGCGGCAACTGGTTCTTGCGAGTGATTAGAAACTGCCGAATTTCGCGAATTTGAATTTTGCTTCCGGGCTCTGCAAATATCTGAGCGTGCCGTTGAGCACCCGCCCGTATTCCGACAGGTGAGAGTCTCCGCTCATCAGGAGCGACTTCTGGAAGCGGCTTACGCCGGTGAATGCTTCGGCTGGGCTGCCCGGCAGGAAGTTGGGCGGCGGCGTTTTCATGACGCTGAACAGGGACGGATTTTCACTGAGGCGTACCAGTCTTTGCGCCGATTCGTCGATGAATTTTCTAAAGTCTGTAGAGGCTTCGTTGACCGTCCAACCCTTAGGCGTCTTGCGGAACAGCGTGCTGTCGTATTCGATGAGAGAGTTGGAGCGGGCCGTGGGGATCATGCCTCGTTCAACCAGTTCGCCGGTTTTCGGGTCGAGATAGGGTTTTGGTTTTACGTCAGCCAGCCACATGCGCTTGTTTTTAAAGTTAGCCACAATTGCATCTGCCCCAGCTGCATCGAGTGCGCTGCCGTCTGCGACCGACATTAGCCGCACATTCGGATTGGTCTTGAGGGCATCGAAGCGCGCTTGCAGCGGCTTGAATACTCCCACTTGAGCAAACTTCCCGATAGAGTCAGGGTCGCGCTCAGCGATGCGCAGGTTGTGTGCAACGATGCGATCCTGGTTCTTCAGCAGGCTGGTCAGGTACTGGTTTGCTTCGAGCTCACTCATTTCTTCGACGCCTCTTGCTGCAGCAGGAGTTGCTCCGCGCGATGAGGCGTCGCCAAATCTTCTTACTCTTTCGACTTCGACATTTACTCTGCCGTTGCGTGTCTTGACGCTCAGCATTTCGGGGCCGTCGCCTGACGCCTTTCCAGATTTCGGCAGCGATAAAGTTCCCTTTGCCGTTGTCGCTTCTCCGCCTGAGAGCACTTCGGCGGCTTCGGAAGCGAGTTTGGAAACCGGCTGCCCGCTGGCAATTCTGTTTACGCTGTCGGTAGCCACTCTGGCGGTGGCTTGACCGGCGGTAAGCCCTTCTGCGGCTTCGGAAGCGAGTTTGGAAACCGGCTGCCCGCTGGCAATTCTGTTTACGCTGTCGGTAGCCACTCTGGCGGTGGCTTGACCGGCGGTAAGCCCTTCTGCGGCTTC
>JAYRNY010000179.1:0-3830 GCA_041911975.1 bacterium
GAAAGAAACGGTCTGGACCCGCTTTCGAACCGCGCCACTGCATACGGTGACAGCGACAAGCATAGGCGTGGAGCGCACGGCTCGTTATGGCGAAGTTCTCACCGGTGTTCCAGATGGTTTCGCGCTTCATTCGCGGCTTGAAAAGATCGTCAATGACCGGCGCGGCATGTGCACTGGTCAAGTACCAATCGACTGGGGCTGCGGCGAAATGCTCGCTTACGCATCTCTCCTGGATGAGGGGTATTCCGTGCGCATTTCCGGTCAAGACAGTGCGCGGGGCACTTTCTTTCACCGTCATGCCGTTTTCCACGACCAGAAAAGAGAGCGCTGGGATGAGGGTGTTCACGTCCCGCTCGCCCATTTGAGCGATGACCAGGCTCACTTCACGGTCATAGACTCGATACTCTCGGAGGAGGCGGTGCTTGCTTTCGAGTATGGCTACGCCACCGCCTTGCCTCAGACTCTCACAGTCTGGGAAGCGCAGTTCGGAGATTTCGCCAATGGTGCGCAAGTGGTCATCGATCAGTTCATCACCTCCGGCGAAGCGAAATGGGGGCGTCTCTGCGGACTGGTAATGCTACTGCCGCACGGATTCGAGGGGCAGGGGCCGGAGCACAGCTCTGCGCGCCTGGAGCGCTATCTGCAGCTCTGTGCCGAGGAGAATATCCAGGTCTGTTATCCGACCACCCCGGCTCAGATGTTCCATCTCCTGCGCCGGCAGATGATAAGGCCGGTTCGCAAGCCTCTGGTGGTCATGACTCCCAAGAGCTTGTTGCGCCACAAGGAAGCTGTGTCCTCGTTAAGGGACATAGCGGAAGGGTCATTCAAGCCAGTAATTGGAGAGACTATGGCGCTCGACAATGAAAAAGTCCAGCGTCTTATCTTCACGACAGGCAAAGTCTATTACGATCTTGTCCAGGCGCGCGCCGAACGCGGTCTGAAAGACGTGGTTTTGATACGCCTCGAGGAAATCTACCCATTTCCTGAACAGGCGGTGGCTCAGGAGATAGCGCTTTATCCAAACGTCAAGGAAGTGCTTTGGGTGCAGGAAGAGCCGAAGAACCAGGGTGCCTTCTCTTTTGTCCGAGACTATCTGGAAGAGCTGATTCAACCCGGACAGAAATTGCTTTTTGCAGGACGTCCGGCATCCGCTGCACCGGCTGTTGGCTATCATGCCATGCATTCCGAGCAGCTGAAAGCGCTGCTTGAGGATGCATTCAGGGCTCGATAGCAAAGACGAAAAGGCAGCAATGGGCCGCCGGTCTGGAAATTCAGCATTCAGAACAGTAGAAAATCGGTTCGGCAAACTCAGGCATGATGCCTTACCAAGCCACGGATGGCTCTTCTCAAAAACTCCAAGGAGAATAATTTGCAAAAAGAAGAGAATTCATTGAGAAGCAAAATCATCCCCTATGTCTTCTATTGGCTGGTGGTGGTCTCGGCCATGATCCATGAATGGTCCGGCAGCCGCGATCCGCTGGCCACCAGCTGGCTCAAGTTTGCAGCCAAAAACAAAGAAGTCATTGTTACCAACGTGATCGTCAATCCACATCCCCAGGAGGCTTCCGGCGACTTGCTGGCGGTGGAAATTGTGGGCAGAGTGAACGGCGAAAAAAGAGCGATCAGCAACGAGACAAGCAAAATCGTCAAGCTTTCGTTCACGCCGAAAGTGGGAGAAAGACTCACTCTTGTTATCAGGAACGGGCAGGTGCTTGTCACCAGAAGCGGTGACTGAGTCCGGCCTCAAAAGAAGCGGGCTTTTACTCCGGTATTCGCTCCAGAGCGAGCCGGGAAAGGAGAAGCCCATACTTGCTTTAGATTCGCAACACCACATTTGTGGCACGAGGATTCGATGGAATTTTTTATCGCGGCAATTGCAGTCTTACTATGGTTTCTCGCTTCGCCGAGAATGGCTCCCGGTCTCTATAGCCGCTGGCTGTTCAGACCGAAGGATTATTGCGGCAGCAAAGAAGACGAGGAGGCTTTCCTCGAGTTGGGAGGCCGGGAAATTTACTTTCACAATCGCCGGGGCAATCGTCTGCACGGCTGGCTTCTCGGCGAAGATAGAGCAGGACAGGAAATTCTGCTCTATTGCATGGGCAATGACGGCGACATATTCAAACGGGCGCATATCCTTGCACTGCTTTTGGAGACTGGGCTGCCGATTTTCATTTTCGAGTATTCCGGATTCGGCAAAAGCGCGGGCAAAGTGTCCATTGAAAATATCTGCCTGGACGCAATCGACGCCTTTGATTTCGTCACTACGGACATGGCAAGGCAACCGCATCGAGTCATCCTTTACGGAGAATCCCTGGGCGGTGCCGTGTCGGTGAATCTGACTCGCCATCGCCAACCCGGTGGAGTCGTCTTGAAGTCCACTTTCTCCAGTCTCTGGCGCATTGCCCGAGAGCTCTGCCCGATTTTACGCGTCTACCCACAGTGGTTCATACCGCAGCTGAACACGGTCAAGCATTTGAAAGAGTGGCACGACCCGGACTGCCCGTTGCTCATGGTGCACGGGAAAGGCGACAGAAAAATCGGCTGGCGGCATGCGGAGCGGCTTTTCAAAGCTGCTCCCGAGCCTAAGACGATGCTCTGGCTGCCTGATTCACGCCACGCTTTCATGGAGGCTCAGGACGAGCAGTTCTTTCTCAAGGGCATTCAGTGCTTTGTCGCTCTGGTTGCCAGTCTCGGCGATGAAAAAGCGGCCGCATTACAGGCTGAAATAATTGCCGATCTCAAACACGCAGTGGGCAGCGACTCGGCTCAACAGATCAGGCAAGAGAGTGAGATGCTCGATCATTTGAGCGTTGCTTATGCCTGTGAACTTCATTGCCTTGCTCAAACGCAAAACCTGCCCTGGCAGTGAAGCAGCTTTTCATGAGGGGCAGGCTCAGGCAAGCGCTCTATTTTGAGCGCTGTTTTCAAAAAATAATTTGAGGAAACTTAATGCAATCAAACCCAGAAGAGAAATCTGACCAGACTGAAAAGTCTTTTGCAGATCGCATTTTCTTTGCCGTGGCCATGTGCCTGGCAATCTTCATCAAGCCCTCCCAGTACATGATGGAAAGGGCTTACAAAGACACCGATGCTGGATATTTCATCCGCGTGCTATCCATCATTGCCAGCCTCATCGCAGCCATTGCCGCCGGTTATTTCTTCGGGCTGAACGCCGGTCGCGCCTGGAGTTTTACATTGACAGTGGGCACTGCTTCTGGAGCCTTTGTTTATTACTACGGAGCACCATTTTTCTACTGCTTCCTTTACGACTGGATAACGGAGGCTGGAAAATTTTTCTGGAAGCGCGTACCGGCGCCGGGAGAACAGCCTAATGCATACGGAGTATCGCCCTGGTTCAGCAACTTGCTCATGAAACTGAGCTATCTGCTGATCGCCGGCGGCTCCGTGGCGCTGTTCCTCAGATTGGCAAGCACACTGCACACCAATATGGACCCCCAGTCGTCGTTCAGCAGTCTTGTCGCCTGGGTCGTAGCCGGTGTGATCTCACTTCTGGTCACAATTCTGGCCGGCGTCATCGCGGTTAGATTCATGTCGGCGAAAATGCCAGGACTGGCAGTCATCTCCGGGGCGCTGATTGGCTGGGGCACATCCACAGTAGCTCTCGAGCGTTTCTCACATTTCGCGGTCGCAGGCATTGATGCATTCGGCTTCGCAATTTGGGTGGGAGTACTTTTCCCCTGGCTGCACGTTTTTGTCTCCCGGCGTTTTCAATGGCTGGCAGACTGGTTGAAGTCGCTGTGGATCAAATGGCGCGACGCCGTAAAACGGTTTTACGAAACCGTCTACGTCTCACCGTCGCCTGAATTCAA
>JAYRNY010000180.1:0-3942 GCA_041911975.1 bacterium
ATGATCGACGCCGCCGACAATCCGGAGAAATTCGCTGCCGAGCTTGCTGCCGCAGGCTTCGAGCCTAATGGTTTCAAAAAAGACGATCCGCGCCCCTGGGTACTGCACGAAGAATTGTTGAAAACCTAAACGAATTGATTCGTCCGCCAGGATTGGGCGAGACTTTTGATTGGTCTGGCAGGGTAGCCAACAGGATAATCTAGAGGGGCACATATAGATTGCCTCAGTTTGCCTTTCAAGGACTTCCTATGCCTGACCATCAAATTTCGAGACCTGTCACCGCACGGCATCGTACGGCCGATCTGAGCAGGCTTTCCATTGCCGGCGCAGCAGCTGCTTTGCTTATTGCCTCGGCACTACCGCAGGAGATGCAAGCGCAGAATAAGCCAGGCGCAGAGGGGCAAAAGTCTTCGACAGCGCCTGACGGTGGCAAGCTGACGAAAGTGATGAACTGCAGAAGTTGCCATATCATCGAAAGCGAGGGCGGCACGATCGGACCGCCCTTAGATGGAATAGGAAAGCACCGTGCGCTTTCGGACATAGAACAACGCTTGCTGAAACAGCCGGAGACAAAGACAGCCTTGCCTGCCTATGTAACGTCAAAAGAATTGATGTCGCATATTCGACTTCCAGGCGCGCAGGCAAAGGCCATCTCAATTTATTTGTCCAATTTGCCGGAGACAAAATTGCAGTGGGATGCTTCACGACATAAGAAAGACAGTGCCGATTCGATTCCCGCCGGTGCTCACTTTTCCCCGCGTGCATCTGATGCCAAAAGTGAAAGAGGAAAACAGTTGTATTTCGATCATGGTTGCGCCGCCTGCCATTCAATTGGAGCAGGCGGAGGTCAGATCGGGCCGTCCCTGCAGGGTGTTGGTGCCAGGCGCAGTCGCAATTTTATCGAAAGCCGCATCACAAACGGTGCATTGCTGGGTCCGAGCCGCTCGGGTGAATACAAAAAAATGGGCTACAGGATGCCACCAGCTGAGGTATCAAAAAAAGACGTCGATGACATTACAAGCTTCTTGTTGACAATCCCCGTAAAACAATCGCCCGATCATTCTAAGGAGTGAATCCAGTCTTTATAGTCCTTTTGCTCGATTAAGCCACAATGCTAATGGAATAAAGTGGCGGCGATTGAGGGAGGATGCGGCTGTGGGTATCGGAAAGTTCAGCAGAAACATAATTGTTCTTTTGATGCTGATACTGATGAGCATTGGAAGCGCCTCTGCCATGATCGGTATGTCTCACCGAGAAGACACGCAGGCCTATCAGTGGATTCTGGTCCCTGCCTGGCTGGCGGGCACTTGGCAAACCAGATTTCAAACTTTCTTCGACTCGATTGACTGTACGACCGGGCAACGCCTGGTAAAAAATCCCACAAATGTTCCGGTCGCCCTGGTGCGTACCATCGGAACACAGCAAGATGCAAGCGGACAGATCTGGCATTGCGCTGCCACGCCTTATGTTCGCTCTATCGAAACCGCTGGCTACTACGAAAGCCAGACCATTGTGCAAGTATCGGTGCTCAGCTCTGAGAACAATAAATTGACTCTGCGCACTGCCGGCAAAGTTACCCGCTGGCTGAAAGGCACACGCCAGACATACGATAATTTCTATGAGATTACGGATGTGGCTTACAGCCCGATGAATGAAGGTGTTATCAAAGTCGAAATGACAATAAAGGATTTCGACACAACTGGAGCCCCCCTGCACGTGTCCAGGAGTGTTTGCATCGAGCGGCGCATCAAACCGTTTGCCGTCATAAATTACGACGAGCGCGGCGACCTTAAGCGAAAGTTTCTTGAATTTCAAACGGAAACAGGGGCAAAACAAAGCGTGCCTTAACTTAACAGTCGCTAATTGTGGAGATCATCCTTTGTGCTGATGGACCGTGGCAGCAAGGCGGTAAACTACTAATCAAAGGGGCCCAGACAAGCTCCCTAGAACAAAAGAAACGCACTCAAAACGACAGCGCCAAGAATAACTCTCTAAGAGTACTAAAATGGACGCTGTCGTTTTGTATGCATTTTCAGGCGACACAATGAAAAACAAAGGAGTATTTCTCATTTCTTCACTCCTGCGAACGATGCTCTAGTATTGCCTGGATGAGAACCTGTGATGAGATGGATTTGAGGCGAAGAAGATGACCACGACCGAATTGTTGCTCCGCTGGCAAACAAGGATGGCTGTTGGACGCATGGCTTACGATGCCGGCTATTATCAACAAGCGGCAAGGCATTTTCGGCTGGCCATGCAATTGCTTGACATGGGCGCCTTCAAGCCTACGTTCAAGGCACGCACTTTGACTGGTCTGGCAAAGTCTCTGGCAGCGATTGGCAAGTATGCCGAAGCCGAGCCCCTGATTCTCGAAGCACTGAGTATCGATGAGCATTGCAGCGATGCCGTCGCGGAAAGCGCCGAAGACTATCATCAGCTCAGCTTACTGTGCTGGAGAAGCGGTAGAAATCCGCAATCGCTGACCTATGCTCAAAAAGCCTTCGAACTGGCAAAGAAAGCCGGATCCGATGCGCCTGACGAGCTCAAGGCAAAGCTGCTCAAACACTTTGCAGTTCTTTCGGAGCAATCCGGCAACATTGCCGAAACAGAGCACTATTTGAACAAGGCCGTGGAATTCATTTTGCGCAGCGATCAACTGGGCAAAAACAGCGAGATATACGGAGATGTACTGCTCGTCAAAGTGTTCTTTCTGGCAGAGCAGGGGCGCTATGAAGAAGCAGCGGAATTATACCCGCAGGCAATGCAAATAGTAGCCATAAAGAGAGGACTCGAACATCCGAAGGTCGAAGAAGCCATCAACATATTCAAGGAGATGGAAGACGCAGAGGCCGGGCTTGACGCTGAACGAACAAGAAAAATGGAGACAGCCAGAGACGCCAGCCATCATGGCATAGTCTGATCATACTGTAGGACGATATCCCCAGCTGAGCAATGAAAGAGAATTTTCTTGCACTCTGGAGTATTTTCGATGAAAACCTATGACGTAAGCGATGTTTTGCCGCCCGAATATAAGAGCGCTTTGATCGATCTGCTCTCGTTTCAAGCAGATTCTGAGTTTGCCGGAGGGCAGCGTGTTTCTGAAAACATGCGCTTTGCACCCAGACCGGAAGAAGCTTATAGACTCGCCAAGAAAGTCATGGAAGAAATGGGGCACGGCTGGTACTGCTGGCAGATACTGGAACCCCTAGGAGTCGATGTTAACGCCAGAGTGCACCATCTTGTTACACACGCAGACAACCCAGATCCAAAGATCGTTAGAGTGATAAACGGCTTTCGCAAAGAAAACTGGTCGACATTTTTTAGTGATTGGACAGATGTTGCTCTCTTCTCCACAGTCGTAACGCCGGCCGCGGTAGCGTTTCTCGGGCAATACAAAGACTCGAGCTATCTGCCCTGGCGTAAAGTGAGCGAGCGCATCTGGCAAGAGGAAAAGGGACATCTTGCTTTTGGTGTCTGGGCTTCAAAACGGGTAATCGAGTTTGATGGTGAAGCAGGACGCGAAAAACTGCAAGCAGGATTGCCGAAATTCATGGCTATGGGACTGGGATTTTCCGGCAGACCGGCTGACGACAGCAAGCATTTTGCCAAGTATTTTGAATTCGGACTAAAGATCAAAACATCTGAACAACTGCAAGAGGAATACATGGAAATCGTCTCCTCACGCTTGAAAGAACTCGGCCTTGAAATTCCGAAAAATGTGGAAGCCAATTACGACATGCAGTTCGGATATGCAGACTCAAAGGAGCCTGTTAAGCAAGCAGCTGTAGCAAGATAGTTGAGAGCAAGATGCGCCAACACGTAACAGATCCTGAAAAATGTATCAGCTGTTCAGCTTGTGAAATGGCTTGCCCGCAATCGGCAATCGTGTCCATAGCAGGACGTTTTTGCATTGATGCAGACAAGTGCAATGAATGCGGCAAA